>NZ_CABSTC010000043.1:0-11354 GCF_902480485.1 uncultured Negativicoccus sp.
GATAGAGAAGCGGTGAAATTCCGTCCAAAATTTTCTGCTCGCTGTAGTATTCCGACTTCATGAACTGCAGCAGCCAGACTTTCAGACCGGCGCCGACGGCGCGAATCGCAAGCCCGATCGCGGCGGTGGTTTTGCCTTTACCGTCTCCCGTATAGACCTGGATATAGCCTCGTTTCATCGACGTCACCTCATCTCGACATGATCAAAATATAACGGTTCTTCATGGCGATACGCGTCCGCCATGGCGATGGCCGCCCGTTGCAGATCGTGCACCAGTGATGCCGGTGCCAGCACTTTCACGGCCGGACCGAATTGCAACGACCAGTGGAAGAGCGCGGTAGCGTTCACGGTGACTCCGACGACCACGGTTTTGTCCGTAACTTCGCTGATCGTGCAGGAGGTTCCGAAATCGTCCATGACGGCGTCCAAGATCTCGCGATCACATCGGAATAAACACGGTACCGCCGGTCCGGCAAACATGTTGACATGCTCCGCCAGATGCTTCGGTAAATGCAATTCGTCATCGCCCGACTGCGTCACTTCGCGCAGCGGACGAAGCTCACGGTTTTTTTCGATTCGCACATCCTGCATCCGATCGACGCGGTAATGCGAAATATCATCATGCCCTTCGGTATTACCGATCAGGTAGAAACGACCGTTCGTCGCAACCACCGCGTACGGGCTCACCCGGTAGCGATGCGGACGCTTGCGATGCCGGCGAACGCGCGGCCGCTGCTGCTTATCCGGACCGTATTGCAGGTAATGGAACACGACCGGTTGCTGCGTTTCAATCGCTTCATTCAAGACGTCCAACGAATACAGCATCTGCGCGTTGGCGGGACTTTCCTGCTGCCAGTTGAGCCAGCTCTCATTCGGAATGTTGTGAACTCCCAACGTGGGATTCGTATAATACCGACTTTGCAACCGCAACAGTTTTTGGATCATGTCCTCGACCTGCCGGGCCGGTAAATGCGAAAACAACAGGCCGTCAATGAGCGTGGTCAGTTCCACCGGCGCGAATTCATGCTCGTAATACCACGAACCGTAGACATTTTCCACTTTTTCGCGGCTCGCGCTCTTGCGCTGCCACGGTTTGTAACCGAGCGGATAGCCCGCTTCCAAGAGATTGACCAGGTTGCGTTTGACGGCTTTACGATCTAAGACCATTCCATAGTCTTCTTGCAGGTGCGTCAGAATCTGCTGCTGCGACAGCGGATGTTCGGGATCGGAAAAGCGGCGCAGTATCGTCAAGATGTACAATACACTCAGCTTCTTCGCCGGAATCTCGGACGGCGACGTCATCACGCGCAACTCCCGTTCAGTTGCTTTCGTTCCCTTTTGCATGGGCACACCTCCTTGCCGCAATGCTATCTGTAATTTCAGTATAGCACGATTTAACGCCATAAAACAGTCATAAAAGAGCATTTATGAACTTTTTAGCGGCGACGAAGTCCGTTTTGCCGACGGATTTATGTTACGTCGCCAGCCGCTGTTTTTTCCTATTTACAAGACATTTCCGCGGCGCTATAATGTGGAAGTAAAACGAAATGCCGAATTTTCTGACGGAAAACGGGGGAACCAAATCTTGGGGTGAATCGAAAGAGGAAGACAACCTTATGCTTCTAACCCGACAGCTAACCTCGTAGGCAAAAGGTAAGGTCCCATGGGACCGGGAGGTCTATTTTTCATGCGCAAATTTACATTTTCTTCATTTTCTCAATTGCTTTTAGGGCGCCCGCTCAAGAGTACGGAACTCAGTCACGAACGGCTGCCGAAGTGGAAAGCGTTGCCGATCTTTTCGTCTGACGCGCTTTCCTCCATCGGTTACGGTCCGGAACAAATCGCGCTGGTTTTGGTATTGCCGGGGCTGATTTTATACAACTACTTTCCGTGGATTATCGCGGCGATCGTGGCGTTGCTTTTCATCATTACGATTTCCTACGCGCAGGTCATCAAGGTGCATCCTCAAGGCGGCGGTGCCTATTCGATCGCCAAAGAGTATCTCGGTGAATACCCGGCGCTGCTCGCGGCGGCGAGTCTATGCGCGGACTACGTGTTGACGGTCGCGGTATCGGTATCATCCGGCACGGCGGCGCTGATTTCCGCGTGGCCGGCGCTCATACCGTACCAAATCGGCATTGATCTTTTCGCGGTGTTTGCGATATTGATGCTGATTAATTTACGCGGTTTGCGCGAAGCGTCCAACGCCTTTGTCTGGCCGACCTATGCTTTTTTGGTCACGGCGTTGATGCTCGCCGGATCGGGGATCTACCAAATTTTTGTGCTCGGTCGACCGCCGGTCATTTTGCCGCAAGCGACGACCACACTCACGCCGGGCACCCTTTGCTTTTTACTGTTGTTGGCTTTCGCCAACGGCTGTTCTTCCATGACCGGCGTGGAAGCGATCGCAAACGGCGCGGGCGCGTTTCGGGAACCGGTAGCGAAGAACGCGAAAAAAACGATTGCCGTAATGGCGATTATCCTGTCGACGCTGCTGATCTCCACGGGTTTTCTCATCGTGCATTTCGGCTTGCTGCCGAGCGCGGACCGCACCTTGCTCTCCCTCTTGGCGGAAACCGTGTGGGGACGCGGAACCGGTTATTTCATCTTCCAGCTGCTGACCATGGTGATTCTATATTTAGCCGCCAACACCGCGTACAACGGTTTGCCGCCGCTGATGTCCATTTTGGCGCAGGACGGTTACCTGCCGCGCTACCTCGCGCATCGCGGCGCGCGTCTTTCCTTTGCCAACGGCATCATTTTACTGTCGCTTTGCGCCGGCGGATTGATCATCGCGTTCCACGGCAGTGTGGAGCATTTGATTTCGCTGTACGCAGTGGGCGTATTTCTTTCCTTCACATTGGCCCAGGCGGGTCTTTGCGTGCATTGGCTCCGCCAACAGCCGCGCCCGTACGGACGACTCTTGCTGAACGGCTTCGGCGCGCTGGTCACGGCGGCCGTCGTGGGCATCATTTTAGTCACCAAATTCATTCACGGCGCCTGGATCATTTTAATCTTCCTGCCGATTTTAATGCGCATATTTAAGGCGATTCACACGCACTACGAAAAGGTACGGGAAGCGTTGACACTTTCCTCGGAAGAGCTGACGAATATTCTGTCGCAACCGGTCAACGAGCACCACGTGTTGTTGCCGGTCGCAAGTCCCACGCGCGCCGTCGCGCGCGCCTTGCGTTACGCGCGCGACATTACCGACGATGCGCACATTCACGCGCTCCATATCGCCATTGACGCGGAGGCCGGCGAACGTGTCCGCCAAAAATGGCACCGACTTTTGCCTGCGATTTCAATTGAGGTAATACCGTCGCCGTATCGGGATTTCTCCGAGCCTTTGTTGGATTACATCAAAGCATTTCGCGACCGCCACCCCGACGCGTCGATTGCGGTATTAATTCCGGAATTTGAGGTCGGCTCGGGCTGGGAGCGTCTGTTGCATAACCAACAAGGTTTGCAGCTGCGCTGGCAGCTTTTAAATCGATTTGACGTGATCGTGACAACCGTCCCGCTGCTATTGACGGATCCTCATGAGAAAAAAGAGTAAACAAAAAGAACGGACATTCCTGTCCGTTCTTTTTATTTTCTTTGCTTACGCGGCGACCAGTACGCTCAGACCGTAATGCACCAAAATGCTCGCGAGGACGATGAGCACTAAATTCGCGCGGTAAAACGCGAGCCCGATCGCAACCAGCAACGACACCGTCGTGGCGAGCAATGGCGTCTCCTCCATGCTGACAAATACGCCGGGCACGATCAACGCGCCCAACACGGCGAAAGGGATCAGAGCAAGCGCAAAGGAAAGTTTCGGCGGCACTTTATCCGCTCGCCAAAAGAACGGCGGCGCAATGCGCGGCACCAAAGTAACGAACCACATGCCGATCAGCAAAAGAATATAAAAGGCATCGCTTTGATTTACCATTGTAATCGCTTCTTTGCCGCCGTGACCAATGCGACCGCGCTGACTGTCGCGATGAAAATCGTCAAACCGTGGCCGATGCCGAGCAATGTCGCCAACGCGTACAACAGCAAATTCATCGTGACCGCGATCAGCGTCACCAAACGCGCCTGCGGCTGTTCCCGCAACGCCGGCACCAGCAGGCCGAGAAACATCGCGTATAAACCGATGCCCATGGAACTTGCGAGCGCGGGCGGCAATAAATCGGTCAGTCCGATGCCGAACGCCGTGCCGACTACCCAGGAGAGATAACCCGACAGACCGATCCCGATGACATACGCCGGCGGCAAGGCCTGATGTTTTTCCAAGAGCGCGACGGAAAATAATTCATCGGTCGTCAACGAACCGACCGCCAAACGCTCCGACTTCGTCGCCCCGCTTCCAAATTATGCGCGAGCCCCGCCGCCAAAAGCAGGTTGCGGGAATTCACCAGCAGCGTGGTTAAAATAATTTCCCACACGCCCGTGCCGGTAATCATCAAGTTCGCCGCCATAAACTGCGCGGAACCGGCGTAGACGACCGCGGATGACGCCAGCACGAACCACGCGGGCATGCCGTACACGGAGGATAAGACACCGTACGCGATCGCGATCGGCATATAGCCGATGGCAATCGGCACTCCTTTCGCCAAACCGCGGCGAAAATGCTTATTCATCGGCGTCTCCTCCTTGTTATAATAATTAGCCTACGGTAACAGATACCGCCGCGCGAAGCAAGATTTTTATCGTTTTATGCCGTTTTGTAGCGATAGCAATGCGGCAAAATGCAAATACATCGAAGCCAAATAAAAGCCGCATCGCACATTTCATTATCTTCGTAATGACACGACCCGTTTTCGCAAAAGAATAGGCTCGACCGCAAAAATGAGCGGATTCATCCATATCGCGTGTCTATATAAGCGTATTCGTCTACGCTAACGCGCTGCGTTGGCAACTTGTCCACGACATCGCCGCGAAACGCAGCAAACGGTGGAAAACCTTCTCGGAAAATACATTTTTACCTAAGCCAAACATTTAACAGCGCCGATTTTACACGTTTTTCTCACTTTAAATTGATTTTTGCCGTGCACAAAAATTATTTATCCACCGATCTATCCAAGTTATCCACTTCATTTTATTTCTTTATTTTGTTTTCAAACCATTGATTTAGCCTTTGCTTTACAAGCATCTTTATTTTTGTATCGGTAGTTATTATTAAGAAATCAAAAAAGTTTTCCACATAGATTGCTGTCTACTGACAGTGTATTGTTTGCAAAAACAGTGAGTTTACGCAATTCTCATTAAATTTATTGTATTTTTGACATGGACATGTGGATAAATGTGGATAAGCGTGTGGATAAACCACATTTTCTACACTTATCCACATGCTTTCCACAAATTTTATTTTGACGATGAAAATACATTTATTTCTTTTTATTCCGCAGTGTTCCACAAAAAAAGAGCCGCGAGGGCTCTTTTTTTAATGCTTAAACGACGATATTATTTGCGTTTCAGTGCTGCACGTGCGGCAACTGTTCAATAATGCGATATACCCATTCACCGGTTTGGTACAGGTGTTCTTCCAACAGGCATTCTTCCGGCGTGTGAACTTTGGTCATGCCGGTCGCAAGTACGGCTGCCGGGAAGCTGTGTTTATTGAAGTTGTTGGCGTCGCTGCCGCCACCGGTCGCGCCGACATTCGGTTCCAAACCCGCTTCTTTCGCCGCGCGTTTGGCGACTTCGATGCAGAGGCTGTTTTCATCGACCAGGTACGGCTGATAAATTTCTTCCACTTCGACTTCCGCTTTGCCGCCCGGGAAATCTTTTTCCACGGACATGAACGCTTCTTTCATCGCGTCCGTCTGCTGTTTCAATTTGGCCAAATCACGGCTGCGCGCTTCGGCTTTGACGCTACATTTATCCGCCACGATGTTCGTCGCGATGCCGCCGTCGATGAAACCGACGTTCGCGGTGGTTTCTTCATCAATACGACCGTACGGCAGACGCGCCAGCGCCGTGCCCATCATGACGATGGCGTTCACGCCGTCTTCCGGCGCCAGGCCCGCGTGCGAGCGTTTGCCGTGCATGGTGACGCGAATCGCGTTTTGACCCGGTGCCTGGTTAATGATTTTACCCGGCGCGCCGGACGAATCCATAACGTAACCGAAATCGATGCCTTGCGTAAGTTTCGTGTCGATATTGCGTGAGCCGCGTAAGCCGCCTTCTTCCGCCACGCAGAAGATGATAACGATCTTGCCGTGCGGCAGAGCGTTTTCTTTCATCAGGCGCAAGCCTTCCAAAATCGCGGCCACACCGGATTTGTCATCGCCGCCCAAAATCGTATCGCCTTTCGAAGTAATCACGCCGTCTTTCAAGACCGGTTCGATCCCCGCGCAGGGTTCGACGCAATCCATATGCGCCGTGAAAGCGACCGTCGGCAAGCCTTCCATCGTCGCACCGAAAGTGGCGATAATATTGCCGGCATTGCCGTTAATTTTGCTGCCCGCATCATCTTCTTTAACATCTTGCGCGCCCAGTTTTTTCAGACGTTTTTTTAGTAAATCGGCGACTTCCCGTTCATCACCTGTCGAGCAAGGGATGCGAATCAATTCGTAAAATTCGTTCAACATGCGTTCTTTATTAACATTCATCGTTTCTTTCCCCTTTCGTCACCGGTGGTTGTCTCACTGTCCCACCAAAATCCTCTGCGAATAGCCGTCGGGCCATATTTGTCCTGGAGTTTGTCGATCGTTTCCTGCGCCTTGCGCTCGCGCGCCGTGCCGTCCGCAAAGAGCGACATCGGCTCCGTTCCCGCCGGCAACAGTCCCGATACGGTCACGCCCAGGAGTCGTATACCTTCTGTGAGTTTAAGTTTATTATACAACGAGAAAACCGCCGCCGACAACGCCTGCGGTAAATCAATCGGATCGGCGAGCGTCACGGAGCGCGTAAGCGTCTTGTACGAACCGTAACGCAATTTCAACGTGACCGTGCGGGCGACCAGTCCTTTTTGACGCAAGCGGCGCGCGACGGTATCACTCGCCCGCAAAAGGTAACGGCGAATATCCGCATCCGCGTGGAGATCCTCCGCGAACGTTTCTTCTTCCCCGATCGATTTGCGCGGCGCGTGCGCGACAATGGGACGATCATCGCGGGCGTGCGCCAATTCCCAAAGCGTTTTGCCCTGCTGGCCGATCTGCCGCACCAATTGATCCGGATCGGCCGCCGCCACATCGGCGATCGTGACATAGCCGAGCGTTTCCAAATCCGCTTCCAACTTCGGACCCACGCCCCAAAGACGACGCACCGGCAACGACGCGATCATTTCCTGCGCCTGTTCATAAGGAATAATGACCAAACCGTGCGGCTTTTCCAAATCGCTCGCAAGCTTCGCTAAAAATTTATTGCCACCGATGCCGACCGACGCCGACAAACCGACCGCATCGTAAATATCACGTTGCACGCTGCGGCCGAGCGCTTTGAGCGTCGGAAACTGCGTCCCCATGCCGGAGATATCCAAAAACGCTTCATCGAGCGACAGCGGCTCGATTTCGGGCGCGTATCGATATAACACTTCATGAATCAACGCGGATACTTCACGATACACATGCATGCGCGGACGCACAAAAATTCCCTGCGGACAGCGTTGGCGCGCAATGCTCCCCGCCAATGCCGAATGCACGCCGTACGCGCGCGCTTCGTAGGAGGCGGTCGCCACCACGCCGCGCCGTTCCGAGGCGCCGACAATTACGGGCAGTCCTCGCCATTGCGGGTGGTCGCGTTGCTCGACGGAAGCGTAAAACGCGTCCATATCCACATGCATGATCCAGCGTCTGCGCATCGTATCTCCTTTCTAAAAAGATTCACCCGCCGCTCGACGGGTGAATCTTTTACTTGCTCATTTTTTCGACGCGACTTTCGGTTTCGCCGCGGGTTTTACCGCGGTTTTTCTCTTTGCTTTTGTCGTCGCGGCAGAACGTTTCGCTGCCGTTTTTCTCGTCGGCTCTTCCTTCACGGCTCGGTTTTCCACGACCGTCGTGACCGTTGCTTGCGAGCTTTCCTCTGCTTTTTTCAGTTGTTTCGCGTCGACTTCACTTTTATTTTTAGACTCTTTGTCTTTGTGCTTTTTTTCTTTCTTGTCTTTTTTATTCTTCTTTTCCTTTTTGTCTTTCTTTTTATCTTTTTTCTTTTTCTTCAACGACCATTCCTGCACGCGATCGCTTTCTTCATCGGGATCGTCGTCCGTTTCATAATTGTTGTCGTCATCATCGTCGTCATAATCATCGTCATCATCGTCTTCTTCCGATTTACGCTTGGCTTCTTCCCATTCCAGCCAATCCGCATCCCCCGTATAGGAAAACGTTCCGTCGCTTTCGTCATCGTCATCTTCCGCGAGCGCTTCATCCGCCAATTCATTATACAGAGTAATAATCTCATCAATCCGATCGCCGAGCTCCCGATAGCGTCTCAGACGCAAGCGAATCTGCTCTTCGGCAAATTCATACACCGCCGGTGCATTGGGGCCGTCCGCCGCCTGATCCATTTCCTGATGCTCACGACGTTGGGCGGAAAGATCTTCGAGCATATCCTGCCCGTCCAAAAGTTCGACACACACTTCGTGCAATAATTCACTTAATGTCAAACGATATGTGTCTACATCTCTGCGCTGTGTCATAGCTTCCTCCTTTGGCCATTGCCTTACTAACGTATTCGTCGCGCGACGGCGGATTCCTTTTTGCACTTCCCGTTTT
Organism: uncultured Negativicoccus sp.; assembly: GCF_902480485.1. Lineage (NCBI taxonomy): Bacteria > Bacillati > Bacillota > Negativicutes > Veillonellales > Veillonellaceae > Negativicoccus > uncultured Negativicoccus sp. The sequence goes on from NZ_CABSTC010000043.1 coordinate 8,700, forward strand.
TCTCTGTGCTATACTTCTACTATACTATAAATATGTAAATATAGTATTTTTTCGACAAGGAGAATGAATATGGACAGCGACCATCCCGGATGGCAAATCGCATTACTGTTAATTTTAATCATTGCGAACGGCGTTTTTTCCGCTACGGAACTCGCCATCGTCAGCGCCAAGAAACCGCGTCTCGCCCAGCGCGCGAGCCAAGGTGACAGCGGCGCGAAAGCGGCTCTTAAAATCGCGCAGGACCCGAATCAATTATTTTCGACCATTCAAATCGGCATCACCGCAATCGGCGTCATCACCGGTATGCTCGGCGCGTCGACTTTATCGGAACCGTTGGCCGCCGCGCTCACGCCGGCTCTGGGACAATACGCGCAAGCCGTCAGCCTCTTTTTGATCATGGCCGTCGTCACGTTTTTGACGCTGTTGATCGGCGAGCTCGTGCCCAAACGAATCGCCATCAACTCTCCGGAAAGCGTAGCCAGTTGGGTCGCGCGCCCGATGAATCTTTTCGCGCGCATCAACCTGCCTTTAGTCTGGTTTCTGACATTTTCCACCTCGGCCGCGTTGAAGCTCCTCGGCATTAAAATCAAAGCGGAGCAACCGGTTACGGAAGAAGAAATTCGTTTTCTGCTTCGCCAGGGCGCCCGTCTCGGCACGTTTGACGCCGACGAACCCGAACTCATTGATCGCGTCTTTCGCTTAAACGATATCCCCGCCGAATACATCATGACGGCGCGACCGCAGCTGGAATGGCTCGATCTAGCCGAAAGTGAAGAAGAACTCGGCGCGCAACTGTTGCGCTCCACGCACACGCGCCTGCCCGTCGGCTACGAATCGCTGGACGATTTTCGCGGCATTGTCCAATTGCGCGATCTCTTGTTATTGCGTCTGCGCCGCCCCGAGATGCGCTGGCACGCGCTCATCGCGCATTGCGTCACGACGCCTCTGTATATTCCCGAAACGCTCACCCTCAATAAAACGCTCGACCTCTTTCGCGCGAAAAATGCGCACGAAGCCATCATTTTAGACGAATACGGTTCGCCGGAAGGCATGGTCACACTGCACGATATTTTGGAAGAAATTTTGGGCGCCATGCCCGGCAGCGTCGCCGAACGTATCGAAGAACGTAACCGCATCGTCAAACGCACGCCGAATTCATGGCTCGTCGACGGACTGTTGCCGATCGAAGAATTTAAAGAATATTTTCAAATCACCGAAGCGCTTCCCAAAGAGGGCGAAGATTTTTACAAAACGCTCGGCGGTTTCGTTATCTATCTCTTCGGGTATCTCCCCAAAGAAACCGAGATCATCTCGTATCGCAACATGCAGTTTGAGGTCATGGATAACGACAACTACCGCGTCGATAAAATCCTCGTCACCAAAAAGGCGCAAGGCCCCGACGGAGAAATTAAAGAAGCCTAGTTGCATAATCCCCCCGCGCGTTTTATAATGACGGTAGATAAAGGCAGTAACCGCCGCTCGTATCTATAGCAAGATTCTTTTCGGTACGGAACGTAATCGACTATCGGTCAGTGATTTCGAATCGTAGGAAGACGCAGCCTTTTCCGAGCGGCGGTTTTTGATTGCAAAAAATCGGTGAAACGAATAAGAAACACCGTTTACGGATAATAATCGCTGCAAGCGGTACACCCTTCCCCTTCACAAATGAAGTAAATAAAAAAGCGACCCGACCGGAGCCTTGCTCCTCGAGTCGCTTTTTTGCATGCCGGCCGCCGCTGCCATTATTTTCTTTTCGCATTCCGATTGACATATTAATCAGACAAATAAATTTATCAGAATATCAGTCAGCTGAATCTCTATCTAATAATTTCTTATATGTAGAATCCATTCCCCATGCTCCCAACGGAGCCGTCACCACAATGGCCATCACCGCTACCGACAAAACAATGTTTCCGCATTCAAGTCCCGCCGCCAGCGGCACCGAACCGACCGCCGCCTGTACGGTAGCCTTCGGAAGATACGCAATCACGCAAAATAATCTTTCTTTCCATGTCAACATCGTTTTTGTCATGCATAGTAAAACGCCACAAGATCTAAAAAGTAGTGCCGTCAGAATCATTAATACGGCCATAATTCCTGCCTCTAATGTATAGCGGATATCTACTGCTGCACCCACTAAAACAAACAGCATTACTTCCGCCGCAAGCCACAGTTTTCCAAATTTTTCAGATAATCGTTTCGATACAAAAACGGTACTTTTCATTTTCAAAACACATGCCATGCTGACAACCGCCAATAAGCCTGATACCGCCACGATACCTTCCAACCAAGTTTCAATAGCAATCAGAAAAAAGGAAAAACCGAGGACGATGATTACTTTCATGCTGTTTCTTACGTAATACTTATGCGCATAAGCGGTTTCAAAAAACAGCCACAACAAATAGCCGACCAATGCTCCTAAAACAGCACCAAGAATGATCGAAATCGGCACCTTGAAAAAGTCTGTAATACCGGCGCTCCCACCTTGCGCCATGCCTAGAAATGTGGTAAATAATACAATTACAAAAATACCGTCACAAGAAATACCGGCCATAATCATCTGTGGGATTGCTTTTTTTGTTCCATATTTATTTTCCATGAAATGTACCATTTGGGGCATGACAACCGCCGGCGAAGCAGCGCCTAAAACGGCAC
>NZ_CABSTC010000044.1:0-11262 GCF_902480485.1 uncultured Negativicoccus sp.
CTTTCAGCGAGATGTCCGCGACATAGGTGCCGCGCCGCGGAATCATTACCACAAAACCTTCCGCTTCCAGTTCGCGCACCGCTTCTCGAATCGGCGTGCGCGAAACGCCGAGTTCATCCGCCAACTGCAGTTCCATTAAGCGCTCGCCGGGCTGTAAGGTGCCGTTTTGAATGGCTGTGCGCAATGTTTCCGCGACGAGTTCACGCAACGGGCGATACGCGTCCAAGTGGATCGGCGCCAACCGTTCATGCGTTCGTTTTTTCATCGATAACCGCCCCTTGTTTTAACTTGATAACTGCGCCAACCGCGCTGTTCCCGTTCGATTTGCCGCATCACGAAATGCGCTTCGCGAGCCGTCGGCACCGCCACGAAAAAAGCCGCGCCGGAGCCCGTCAGTGAATACGGGTAGCGCAGATCGCGCAAAAACTTGGAAAGTTCCTGTAACTTCGGTTCCAGCGGCGCGAGCAACGCCAAAAAATCATTACCCAAGCGTCGCCATACCATCTCGGGCCGTTGTCCCAACGCCGCAACCACGCCGGTCACATCGACCGTCCCCGCGAAGGATGTCGTATCGTACTTCGCGTACGCCTGCGCGCTCGCCACGCTGAGCGGCGGCATGACAATGACCAAATTCGTTTCGGGCAACTCCGGCAACGGCGTCAGCACATCGCCCTTTTCTCTGCCGCGAGCGCAACCGCCGAAAACGCAAAACGGCACGTCACTCCCGAGTCGGCCCGCCAACCATAACAGTTCCGCATCCGTCAAACCGAGTTGCCAAAATCGGTTCAGACCGCGCAACACGGCGGCCGCGTCACTGGAACCGCCACCGAGACCGCTGCCCGCCGGAATACGTTTATTGAGTTGAATCGCCACGCCTCGACGTTGGCCGACATAGCGACGCACCAACTGCGCCGCTTCCCATGCCAAATTGCCGGCGCCCAAGGGTAACGCTAAATCATTGCAACGAAAAATCAGTTCATCGGCCGGACTGAAAAAAACGGAATCGCTCAACGTGATGGAATGCATCACGGTATCGATATTGTGGTAGCCGTCCACGCGTCGGCCGGTAATGGCAAGTGCCAAATTAATTTTCGCGGGTGCCAATTCTTCTTGCATACAGTCACCTGCCTCTAGCAAAAATCAAGCGAATCAGATAAGATATAGGTGCTTACGGAAGATGGCATCGTCCGTAAGTGAATAGTATTTTGATAAATTCGTTTCCTATTTAGTATACTCGAATTTAGCGGCGCTTACAATGAGAACGCGCTGAAAGGGGCTTTATGCGTTCATTTCTACACACGCTTTTGATGGTCACAATCGGCTGCTTTATTTACGCAGTCGGTTTGAATATGTTTTATATTCCACATAATTTACTTTCGGGCGGGATTAACGGTGTGGCGGTCACCATTTACTACCTGACCGGCATTTCCTTCGGTATCGTCAACCTGGTCATCAATATCCCGATGATTATTCTGTCGATTTTGTATCTCGGCAAACGCTTTACCGGCATTACGATCTTCGGTACGGTCATGATGTCGGTCGCTGTCGATCTGCTCGCGCCGCTCTCGCAAACGATGTACATTCATGAATCCGTGTTGTCCGCGGTCTTCGGCGGCATCCTGCTCGGCGTCGGCTCGGGTCTGATGTATCGCTACGACGGCAACTCCGGCGGACTGGATGTCGTCGCGGCCATTGTGAAGAAAAAATATTCCCTGGAAATGGGCAGCGTTATCTTCGCCCTTAACGCCTGCATTATGGCGGCGAGCGCGATCATCTTCAACCTGGAGCTCGCGGTGCTGACTCTGGCGGGCATGTACACGCAATCGCTCGTCACCAATAAAGTGGTCATCGGTTTGAACCAACGCAAAACCGCCTATATTGTTTCCGAGCACGCCGATGAAATCGCCGACGCGATCATTCGCGAAGTCGGCCGCGGCGTGACAATTCTCTACGGCGAAGGCGCGTTTACCAAAGGAATGCGCAAAGTCATCTTTGTCGTCATCAACCTGACGCAGATCGCGAAAATCAAAAAGCTGCTTGACGAGATCGATCCGCACGCGTTTATGTTCATTACGCCGACGGCGGATGTCATGGGGCGTGGCTTTACCTCGCCGAAAACGCCTACCATTCCGCAGGAAGCGCAGTATTACCATGATGAGTTCGGTCGACTGATTCGCAAGAAAACGCTGTTCCCCGCCGAAAAACATCCGGTGCAAATCTCACCGCAAGCGGCCAACGTCCAGGAAGCGAGCCGCATGGTGCCGAAAGAACCGCCGGAAAAATAAAAATAAAAAAGAATCCCGCTCGGGATTCTTTTTTTATGCTTATTTAACGATTGCCCGTCACACACGCCAGTACCTTGGCGTGTATTTCTTCCACCGTCAACAAACGGTCACCGTCCGTGCAGCGGATCCGGACCCAGCCGTAGTGCGGCGCCAAAAGATCGTAGGCGGCATAGCAGCGCGCCAAATATTCACGATCCGCTTCATGGATATCGGTCGCTTGCGCGGCCTGATCTTTATTTTGCGTGCGCGCCGCCAGCAATTTTTCGGAAACGTCACGCGGAATATCGAGCAAAATGACGAGATCGGGACGCGGCAATTCGAGCGTGCCGTATTCAAACGCGTCCAGCCACTGTAAAAATTCACGTTTTTCTTTCGCGCTGCGCAACTTGGTCATCTGGTGCACCATGTTGGACGTCACGTAGCGATCGGCAACCACCGTGCCGCCCGCTTCATAAAACGCGCCCCAGTCGCTTTTATACGACGCGTAGCGATCGACCGCGTACAAGGTGGACGCCGCGTACGGGCTCACATCATCCGGATGCGCGCCGAATTCACCGGCCAGATACATGCGCACCGGCCCCGCCGCCGGACTCTCATAATTCGGAAAGGTGACGCTTTTGACCCGCTCGCCGCTCGCCGTAAGCGCTTCTTTTAACAGCGCCGCCTGCGTGGCTTTCCCGCTGCCGTCAGCGCCTTCAAAGACAATCAGACGTCCTTTCATTTTCCTTCCTCCCGCGCCATTTCCTGCCAACGTTCGGGAACCATGCCGCTCGCGACCTGCGTTTTCGTGCGCACAATGGGAAGTTCCAAGACCAGCGGTTCTTGCAACGCCAAAGTCAGCGGATCAAAACTTTCGCCCGGGCGCACCGCGGCGCGAAAAGCTTTGCTTTCCCGATCCAGCGGCAACGTTTTCAGGCGACTGCGAATATTTTCCAGTTCGCCGCGGCTGAGTCCTTTTTCCGTCAGGTCCCGCCATTGAAATGTGATGCGCCGTTCTTTAAAAAAGCGTAACGCGTGCTGCGTGGCGCGATTTTTTTTCGTACCGATAATTTGAATCATTTGTTTTCCCCCACCAGTTGCTGCGCGAGTTTCGCCGCCTGCGCCAACTGCGCCGGTCGAATTTGCGCGAGCGCTTTGCGCAATGACGCGTGCAACGGATACTCGGCGAGTTCTTCCGGGCGCACCCAGCGATACGCCAAATGTTCAAAGGAAAGGGTTACTTCCTCCGTATCGGCACGGCAAATAAACATGACGCCGGTCAACGGCCGCCCCAGGTGACGACGAAAATTCCACAGTCCGACCGGCCCTAAAATTTCCACGGCAAGACCGGTTTCCTCTCGGACTTCCCGCCGTAACGCTGCCGCGAAATCTTCGCCGAATTCCAAACCGCCGCCGGGAAATTCCCACGGATGACGGCCGGGACGGTCATTTTTTTGTAAGATTAAAATTCGTCCGCGGTGCCAAATGATCGCCTTGACGGACATGCCCATCGTCCGTTGGCGAGGCTGTTTTCGCTGCATGATTCTCCTTGTAAAAAAACGTCTATGCCATTCGGCATAGACGTTTCAGGTTACCTGCTACTTGCTATAATTAGCGACATAATCGGTTCCCAGTCGCACATATTGTTCGAGTACATTCGTAACGCGACGCAAAGCTGCGTGATTCAGTTGATGTAACGTTCGACCATGAGTGACGGACCGAATGAGCTCGCTGATTTCAAAACCGGTGTAGCCAAGTACCGCTAACTGATTTGTCAGTGTAGTAATCTTGCTCATGTTCCTACCTCCTTCATGCTTTCGCTACATATGTTCCTTTATGTAGTAGAGATAGTATAACCTAAACAAGAATAATTGTCAATTCAGCGCGCGCGTTTGAGCGGATTGAAACGATTCATCGCCAGATCCATGCCGAGCGTGCAGATGCCGACTGCCGCCTCGGCTGCCTGTTGAACCCCTTCCGCCATCGCTGCCGCGTCATCTTCCTGCGGACGCGCCAGCACATGATCAATGACGGTCCAGCCGGGTTGCGGCCGACCGATGCCGATGCGAACATGCGGAAATTGATCGGTGCCCAAATGCGCGATCACCGATTTCATCCCGTTGTGTCCGCCGGCGGAACCTTTGACCCGCAGGCGCAACTGGCCGACGGGCAAATCCATATCATCATAAATCACAATTACATCCGCCGGTGAAAGCTTGTAATAGCGCATGAGCGGACCGACCGCGTCACCGCTCAAATTCATGAACGTTTGCGGCATGACCAGCATCACCTTTTCACCGTCGACGTTAATCGTCGCGGTATGCGCCTGATGCTCCTCTTTCCAACGCGTCACGCCGTATTTTTCAGCGATCGCCGTGACCGCCATGAAACCGGCGTTATGACGCGTACCGGCGTACTTGGTGCCGGGATTTCCCAAGCCTACAATCAGCTGCAAAACAAACCCCTATTTATCAAACAGTTTGCTGACGGAAACGTTGTGGAAAATCCGCATGATCGCTTCGCCCAAGAGCGGCGCAACCGAAAGTTGCGTAATATTCGGCAGCTGTTTTTCCGTCGCAATCGGAATCGTATTCGTAATGATAAGTTCTTTAATATTCGATGCCGCCAGACGTTCTGTCGCCGGATCGGTCAGTACCGGATGCGTGCAGGCCGCGCGTACGGATTTCGCGCCGAAACGCTGCAATGCTTTTGCGCCTTCGACCAAAGATCCCGCGGTATCGACGATGTCATCGACGATAATACAGTTTTTGCCTTCGACGGAGCCGATCAGGTTCATTACTTCGGCCACGCCCGGACGCGGACGCCGTTTTTCAATGATCGCGATCGGCGCGCCGACACGGTCCGCCAAATCGCGGGCGCGAGTGACGCCGCCCAAGTCGGGCGAAACGATCATCAAATCCGGAATGTCCTGTTTGCGGATGTGCTTCGCTAAAATCGAAGCGGCCTTCAAGTGGTCTACGGGAATATCGAAGAATCCCTGGATTTGACCCGCGTGCAGATCAATCGTGACAAGACGGGTGATGCCGGAACGCTGCATGAGATCCGCCACGAGCTTCGCGGTGATCGGTTCACGACCGCGCGTTTTGCGATCCTGGCGCGCGTAGCCGTAGTACGGAACGACCGCGGTGATGTGACGAGCCGAGGCGCGCCGTAACGCGTCCGCCATGATGAACAATTCCATCAGGTTATCATTGGCGGGCGTACCCGTCGGTTGAATCAGGAAGACATCCGTCCCCCGCACGCTTTCATCAATCATGACCTGGATTTCACCGTTATTGAAACGACCGCAGAATGCTTTGCCGACAGGAATGCCGATATAGTCCGCAACCTCCTGGGCCAATTCCGGATGTGCCGTTCCGGTGAATAACTTCAGTTGTTTTCCTGTTTCGACTGACATGGTGTGATCTCCTTTATTTTGTCTCTTTTGCTTGCTTTACCCAATCTTCTTTGACAAATTGCCGAGCGCGCGCTACGGCAAGCGCCTTTGCCGGAACGTCTTTGGTAATCGTCGAACCCGCGCCGATATAAGCATTGCGGCCGATGACGACCGGCGCCACGAGGTTGCTGTTGCAGCCGACAAACGCTCCGTCTTCAATCGTCGTGCGATACTTCTTGTGACCGTCGTAATTCACGGTAATGGTACCGCAGCCGATGTTGACCCCGCCGCCGATATCGCTGTCGCCGAGATAACTCAAATGCGGCAGTTTGGTGCCTTCGCCGACAGTGCTGTTTTTCACTTCGACGAAGTTGCCGACTTTGACGTGATCCGCAATCTGCGTATGCGGCCGCAAATGAACGTACGGGCCGATCTCGCAACCGCTGCCGACGCTCGCTTCGTGCGCGTACGTGCGATGCAAATGCGAGTTGTCGCCGACCGTCGTGCGATCGAGTTCCGTATCCGGACCGATATGGCAACCGCTGCCGACAACCGTGCCGCGGCGCAAAATCGTCCCCGGCTCGAGAATCGTGTCTTGGCCGACACGAACGTCCGCGTCCACATAGGTGCGCGCCGGATCGATCAGCGTCACGCCCTGCGCCATCAGTTCCTCGTTTTTACGCTGCCGCAAAATCGCTTCCGCCTGCGCCAATTGCGCGCGCGAATTCACGCCGAGCGTTTCATCGCTGTCCGCGCAGGTCGCCGCCGTCACCGTTTCGCCGGCGCTGACCAGCAAATCAATGACATCGGTCAAATAGTATTCACCTTGCGCGTTGTCATTGGTAATCCGTTGTAACTGCGGCCACAGTTTACGGGCGTCAAAGCAGTACGTGCCGGTATTGACTTCCGTGACTTTTTTCTCTGCCGGCGACGCGTCTTTTTCTTCGACAATTTTACGCACGTTTTGCGCCGCATCGCGAATAATCCGGCCGTACCCCGTCGGATCGGCGAACGTCGTCGTCAAAATTGTCGCCGCCGCCTGCTGTCGGGTATGCGTCGCGATCAGTTCGCGCAGGGTCTCGGCGCGCAAAAGCGGTGTATCGCCGCAGATCACGAGCACCGTGTCCGCGTCTTGTAACGCCGCTTGCGCGAGCATGAGAGCGTGACCCGTTCCCAACTGTTCGGCTTGCTCAACGTAATGATACGCCGAACCGAGACGCTCGGCAACTTTATCGCCGCCAAAGCCGACAATCACGACCGCGTCGTCTGCGCCCGCCGCCTTCGCGGTCTGCAATACATGGGATACCATCGGTACGCCGCCGACTTCGTGCAACACTTTCGGTTGCTGCGATTTCATGCGCGTACCTTTGCCTGCGGCTAAAACCGTTGCCACAAGTTTACTCATTTATTTCCTCCTCCGGTTCCAACTGGGGGCGAATCCTGACATGCCGTTTTACTTCATCGACGCCTTCCAGCACCAGTAACGGCATATAGTCGCCGGTCATTTTTTCCCGCGGCTCCGCGGTGGCGACCAATACGCCGACACCGACGGTCTGTGAACCCGATTCGTAGACAAGCTCTTTCATACCTTTCGCGGTGCCGCCGGCCTTCATGAAATCATCGATGATCAACACCCGCTGATTCGGCGCGAGCGCCCGCTTGGTAAGCGACATCGTCTGAATGCGCTTGGTGGAACCCGAAACATAGTTAATACTGGTCGCTGATCCTTCCGTCACACGGCTGCCGCGCCGCGCGATCACCAGCGGTTTGTTAAATGCCCGCGCCACCATCATGGCCGGCAGAATCCCTTTTGTCTCCACTGTCATGATACAGTCCGGATGAACGGCGGCAAAGCGAGTCATAAAAATTTCTCCCACTGCCGACATCCACTGCCAGTCGTATAAAATATCCGACATGTACAAAAATCCGCCCGCGATAATCCGATCGCCGCTTTCGAGTTTCGCCGCCATGGTTTCCAGTACCTGATTGGCGGCGTGACCTGCCCGATACGGAATATAACGCACCCCGCCGGCCGCGCCGAAAACGGTCTCGAGCGACCCCAGTCGATACGCGTCAAAGGCGCGGCGCACGGACAACAGATCGTCGCTCAATGTCGATTTGGCAATACCGAAATAATCGCAAAAAAAAGACAAAGGGATCAGCTCATGCGGACGGTCCGCCAACATTTTAGTCAACGCCGCCATACGTTCGACACGTCGAAGTTTTGGCATGAGATCACCTCTCTTCTGTAAGTATAGAATAGCATACTCATCACTAATTTTCATCAAAAAGTAGAATGAATTTATATTTTTTTCGCGGAGTATTCGTACAATTACGAACGTTCGTATAATTTTGCACCCAAAGAATGGCGAACGTTCCGATTCGCGGAGAATAGTACGGTAAAAATAAGTGTCATATCCGGCGACAATTTTATTTTTATGTGTTCCCGCCGCGCCGTAAAAAATCGTATCTGCAAACGCAAAAAACCGGCCCGAAGGCCGGTTTAATGAGTCTGCTTATTTTTTTAATTTCGCTGCCACTTCCGGAGTTACGTCAACGACTTTTTCGTCTTTCGCTTTAGCGGCAATCTGAACCGGTTGCGCGAGGATAATATCGAGTTTCTGATCACGCAATACTTCTTGCGTCGCTTTGTTCAAATCTTTTTGCAACGCCGCGGTCGCTTTTTCACGATCCTTCATGTAGGACTGAATCAGGGCTTTGTATTTACCCTGCATCGCCTGCTGCTGTTCCTGCTGCGTTTTCATTTGGCCGAGGTCCGCTTCCATGGCTTTCAGCTGCGGCGCGTACTGCTGTTCCACTTTCTGCATCTGCTGCACCATCGGCGCATATTTCGGGCTGGCCTGCAACGCCATGTCGACATTCAACACACCGGTGCCTGCGGCGCACGCGCTCAATACCGTACCGGCCGCCAATACGGCCGTCATCATACTTGTTTTAAACATAGTGTTTCCTCCTTAGTTACTTCATAGTTACTATCTAGAAACTATGTATATTTTACATGAATTGACACTTCTTGCCAAGTCGACCGCGCGGTTACATGCGCCCGAGCAACTCCCGTTCCGCCTGCTCTGCTTGGTTTGCCAGCGTTTTTTGGCGCGTTATTAGAAGTTTTGTATACTCATTTTCGGGCATGTTTTTAATGTTGATGCGCACATTGTAGAGCGCTCCGCGTATCGCGGCGGCGGCAAACAAGACGGCCAGCTTTCCGTCCGAGCGCGCGCTCGCCACGCCCTTTTCCAAAACTTGCGCCGCCAGCGGAAAAATCCGCGCGCACGCCTCGGCCAAGGCCAACGGTACTTCCGCCGCCGCGCGCGTCGCCGCCTCATTTCGCGCCGCGCGGGAAGGATCGTCTTTGGGTAACCGCCAGGCGGCCACAAGCGCTCCGAACGCGTCGGCGTCTTTTTGAATATAACTCAAAATCTCGGCGCGTAAACCTTCCGCCTCGTCCCGCACCGCTTGCATCGCCTCATGCGCGTCGACATAACGTTCATTTTTCAGCGTCAGTTCCGCGACCATTTGCGCCAACGCGACGGCCTGCACCCCTACGAGCGCGCTGGCGCCGCCGCCGCCCGGTGTCGGCGCGGCGCTTGCCAAAGCGGCGGTGAATTCCGCCAGTGTCATTTGCGTGGGTTGATTCATAACGACTCCTTTACGTTTTCTTTTCAGTATGCCATGCCCTCTGTCCCTTGGCAAGCACGCGCGCGCGTCTGCTATAATTATTGTATAGATGTTACGATAGATTCGGAAAGGAGCGACACAATGAACAAATACATGGTTTTATTGAGCAAAGGTTATGAAGAAACGGAAGCGTTACTGGTGGTAACGTATTTGCGCCGCGCCGGCATCGATGTCGATACGATTTCGACAATGGACACGTTGGAAACCCTCGGCGATCACGATATCATGATCAAGGCGGATAAAAAATGGGATGAAATCCATCTCGACGATTACGCCGGCATCATTACGCCGGGCGGCGTGACCGGCTCGGAAACGTTGGCCGCCGATCAACGCGTCACCAAGGCGATCAAAGCGTTTCATGACGCGGGCAAACTGGTTGCGAGCATTTGCGCCAGCCCCATCGTTTTACACGCCGCGGGCATTGCCAAAGACATCGAAGGCGTGTGCTACCCGGGTATGGAAGAAGCCGTCGGCTTCAAAAAAGCGCATGAAGAAATCGTCTTTTTCGATCAAAACGTGCTGACGAGCCGCGGACCTTTGACCGCGCCCTTCTTCGCGTTGAAATTAATTGAAATCATCAAAGGCGAAGACGCGAGAAATGATGTCGCGGGACAGATTTTGTTGCCGCGCGTCCAAGAAGCCCTCGTCGGCATGGCGCAAGGCAAATGCGCGTGCGGTACGACGGAAGGCGGCGAAAGCTGCTGCTGCGGTCATCACAAACATGCAGAAGGCGGCTGCTGCGGTCATCACGAACACGCAGAAGGCTGCGGTTGCGACCATCATGAACACGCAGAAGGCTGCGGTTGCGGCCATCACGAACACGCAGAAGGCGGCTGCTGCGGTCATCACGAACATGCAGAAGGCTGCGGTTGCGGTCATCACAAACATGCAGAAGGCGGCTGCTGCGGTCATCATCATCATTGATCGGCGCGCGCCCGCTCACAATGTCATAAAAACAATAAAAAAAAGCAGCTCAACTGAGCTGCTTTTTTACTGTCTCTAAACGATCGGTAAATCACTCTCGCGCGCGATTAACTCTAAAATATCCGCGCGTGAAATCATGCCGACCAGACGTTTATCTTTCACGACCGGCACATTTTTCAAATGGTCCTCGACCATCATGTCCGTAACGGTATTGGAATCGGCATCCGGCTCGACGTACTCGACTTCTTTCGTCATGATTTCTTCGGCGCGCGTCGCCAACAATTTTTGAAATGTTTCTTCATATTGTCCGTAGCCGCTGTAGTAAAGGCTGGCTCCCAGAACATTGACGTATTGCGGTACGTGCGGGCGCACTTTTTTGTACAAGAGATCCCCTTCGGAAATAATCCCGAGCAATTCGTTATCATCGCCGACAACGGGAATCGCCGTTACCTTATTGCGGACAAATAACCGGATCAACTCGTGAATCGTCGTGTCTTTGCTGCAGGTCAAGACATATTTACTCATGATTTCAGCTGCTTGCATAGTCGTTACCTCCTCTTACGTATATATTCTCTTTCGTTCGCCGATTTCCTTTTATGCGCCGGTGAAAAGATACACGCCCACGCCGGATAACGCCGTGATCAGACCGTAAGCGATACCGATCAGCCAGCGTTTCGGCGCGCTGACGGTGAAGTATTGCTGCTGACGCAGGTCGTTACGCCGTGACCAGGTCTGCCGCGCCCGATAGATACCGAAAAATAAAATCAGGATCATCAGCGGACTGAACGTATACCAGGCGGCGACGGCCATCACAATCAGGCCGACCGCCCACACCCACGGAGAAAGGGCTGTGACGATGCGACCACCGTCAAGCGGCGACACCGGAATCATATTAAAGAGCGTAATGAAAAAGCTGAAGTAGGCGATGGCCTGCACCAGGCCGGAATGATTGACGATGCCCCAATACAGCGCGCACAG
>NZ_CABSTC010000045.1:0-11120 GCF_902480485.1 uncultured Negativicoccus sp.
GTGGCGCGCGGGCGTCACGCAATGGCGAACGCAATTACAGAACGCGTCGGATGAATTGGCGCTGTACCCGCAACTGCAAAACGCGCGGGAGGTTTTGGCGGCGGATTACGCGACCGCGACGGCACTTTGCGACGGGGCAGACTGGGACGCGATTTATGACGCGGCGCAGGCCTACGCGCCGATGCGTTGGCCGGGCGGCAAGCTGAAGGATGAGGCGGCGAAAGCGGCCAAGACGGCGGCCAAAGAGATTCGCGACGCGGGGAAAGCATGGTTGAAGGGCTGGACGGAAGGTATTTTAGCCGCCGCGCCCGCGACTTGGCGGGAAGATTTGCAAGTGACCGCGCCGCTTGTCGCGGCACTCGTCAAGGTGACGAAAACGTTCGCGACCGCGTACACTACGTGGAAAAAATCGGAGCGCCTGATCGATTTCAGTGATTTGGAACATTACGCGCTCACGCTGTTGCTCGCGCCGGAATCCACGCCGGCCGCGCCGTTGCCGTCGGATATCGCGCGGGAACTCGCCCGCGAGTACGATGAAATCATGGTTGACGAATACCAGGACACGAACGGCGTGCAGGAACTGATCGCAAGCCTGATCGCGCGTGCGGATAATCGGTTCATGGTGGGCGATGTCAAGCAAAGTATTTACCGTTTTCGGCTGGCGGATCCGACGATTTTCCTCGGTCAGTACGAACGTTTTTCGCGAGATGCGCAGGCGCCCTCGCGCCGCATTGATTTACGGGAAAATTTCCGCAGCGATCGCACCGTGTTGGATGCGGTGAATGAAGTGTTTGCCCGAATTATGCAACCGCCCGCCGCCGAATTTTCTTACGATGAAAACGCGGCGTTTATCCCCGGGCGGACGATCACGGACGCGCCGGAGAACTGGGTCGGCGGCTCGGTCAGCGTGCGCTTTGTCACGCCTTCCGATGACGCAACGACCATGGACGCAGCGGACATTCCGCCCGCCGACGATGATGCGGAGGAAGAACCGTTATCGGCGATGGAAGCGCAGGCGCAGGCGATCGCGGATGAGTTGTTGCATTTGCACGAGACGGCCGTCGTGCAGGAAAACGACGGCGCGTTTCGTCCGTTCCGCTGGCGCGACGCGGTAGTTTTGATGCGTTCGGTCGCGTCTAGGATTGATGTTTTTGTCGAAGTGTTGCGTTCGGCGGGGATTCCCGTGTACGCGGAGCAGGCCGGCGGTTATTTTGCGGCGACCGAAGTGCAGACCATGCTTTCGCTTTTGCGTTGGCTCGATAATTCCCGACGCGATTTGGAGGCGGCGGCCGTGTTGCGCTCGCCGCTCGTCGGTTGCGATGAACGCGATCTGGCGGAAATGGCGCTGCTGCGCAATGAGGAAGCGCCGGCGCTGTGGGATGTTTTGCCCACATGGCTTGCGCGCCTCACCGATGAGGAAAAGCGCGGCCGTGTCGGAGCGTTTTACGCCTTGCTTACCGGTTGGCAGTTGTTGGCGCGACAAGCCGGCATCGGTCAGCTGGTGCGGCGCATCTACGAAGAAAGCGGGTATCATGCGTACGTCGGCGGCTTGCCGTCGGGATCGTTACGGCGCGCGAACCTGGAAGCCTTGTATGCGCGTGCGGTCGAGTTTGACGACGGGGCCGGCGGCGGGATCTCACGCTTTTTGGAATATTTGGAAGAATTGCAGCGGCAGAAGCAGGATTTGTCGGTACCGTCGACCATGGGCGAAAACGAAGACGCGGTACGCATTATGACGATTCACAAAAGCAAGGGCTTGGAGTTTCCGGTTGTGTTTTTGGCGAATATCGACAAAGAATTTAACCGGAAAGATACGCAGGCGCGTCTTTTATTGCATCGTCGTTACGGGATCGGGTTGTCCCGCTACGATGCGAAGCGTCGTTTGACGTACCCGACGGTGCGCTGGCATTTGTTGCGTGAAATTTTGCGGCGGGAAACGCTGGCGGAAGAGCAGCGGCTTTTGTACGTGGCCATGACACGCGCGCGAGATAAATTGTATCTTTACGCGGGCCCGTCACCGACCGGCGCGCATGCGGCTCCGGAAGCCGCGCGCTCCTATTTGGACTGGTTGTGGCCGCATCTCGAAACCGGGACATTGCCGCGCTGGGATGTGCAGACGGTGACGCCGATAGGGAACGAAGCGGTGGCAACGGTGGCGGATCCGCGTTTAGAAAACGTGCGGCAAGGAACATTGACGGGAACGCCGCTGCCGACGGAAATCTCGGAACGTCTTTCCTGGCAATATGACAAACCGCTTGCCACGCAGATTCCCGCGAAAGTTACCGTGACGGAAGTGACACATCATTTGGGTGAAATCACAGCGGCCTTGCCGCCGTTGCCAAAAACGGAACGACCGGCGGCGGATTATCCGTTGCCGATATTAACGGTGCAACCGGTGCAGACGGCAGATGAGATGGCCGCGACAAAAGCGGTGCGTTTAGTAGCGACCGAGGAAGATGCCGCGGCGGAAAGCGAAATAATAAATGACGCTTGGGTGCGTCCGCCGCAATTTGTCACGCCGGACATGCGGCCGGACGGCGGGGCGCGTTACGGAACGCTCATGCATCGCATTTTGGCCGAAATCGGCGCGGGCGACGGTACCACGACGGCGCAGGCGTATCTCGACCAACTTCAGCAGGCGCAAAAAATAACGCCGGCCGAAGCGAAGTTGGCCCATCGTCGTGATCTCGACTTGTGGTTAACCTGCGACACGGCGGCTGAGATTCGCCAATCATCGTTTGTGTTGCGAGAATGTCCGTTCGGGATGTTGTTGCCGGCATCGGTGGCGCTCGGCGTGCCGGCGGGCGATGACGAAGTGTTTTTACAGGGCGTGATCGACTGCCTGTACGCGACGGCCAGCGGCGATCTTGCGATTTTGGATTATAAAACCGATCGCGTGGATACGGCCAATGTACTCTATGAACGCTACCATCGCCAACTCGATTTATACGCCCATGCGGCCACGCGCATTTGGCAGCGGCCGGTCGTGAAAAAAATCATTTATTCACTGGCTCTGCATGAGGCAATCACGTGGCAAGACGACGGCGGCGCCGTGCTATAATGAGACCGAACAGAAAGGAGGGCGGAGATGCAGGATGCGTTGACGGAAGTCATGACTTTGATGGAGGCGGCGGTGCGTTGGGAAGTGCCCGCATCCACGTTGCGCCACTACGCGGGCGGCTATCGCAGGCCGGACGGAACGTTGGTGGAGCCGATTTTTACGGCGACGGAAACCCGTAAATCGGAAGGCACGGTACTCATTACGCAAAGTGCCATGGAGCGGGTATTCGGCGCGGAGAAAAACGCGCAGCAGCACTACGAGCAGACCGCCCTGTTTGAATAATATGGAATTTTGTTTGGACGCGGTCACGAAGACCTATACGGAGAAAAACGGCGTGCAGATCCAAGCGCTGGCGCCGCTTACCAAAACGGTCGCGCCGGGAGAATTCGTGGCGTTGATCGGCCCTTCCGGTTGCGGCAAATCGACGCTTTTATACTTGGCGGCGGGATTGTTGTTGCCGACATCGGGACGTTTGTACTGGCGCGGCGCGGAAAAGCAACCGCAGACGGCGATGGTGTTTCAGCAGGGCGGTTTGTTTCCCTGGCTGACCGTCGCGGAAAATGTGGCGTTCAGTTTGCAGGATCGCGAGTTTTCTCAGCAGGAGATTACCGAACGGGTAGCGCAAAAGTTGGCGCGCATGCAGTTGAGCGAATTCGCGGATGCGTATCCGGGTTCGCTTTCGGGCGGCATGCGGCAACGCGTCGGGATCGCGCGCGCTTTGGTGACCGAGCCGGATTTATTACTAATGGATGAACCGTTTTCCGCGCTCGACGCGCAGACGCGTCGGCTGTTGGAAGATGATTTGGTGCAATATTGGGAAGAATTGCGTCCGGCAACCTTGTATGTCACGCACAACATCGCCGAGGCGGTGCGGCTCGCCGATGTGATTTGGGTGTTTTCGCCGCGCCCCGGTCGCATTGTGGAATGTTTGACGGTGGATATACCGCGCAAGGAACGGCATCAGCTCAGCGCGCGGACGCAGTTGGCGGCGCTGGAAGAAACCATTTGGCAGGAAATTAAAGCGGGCGCCACGGCGGCGTTGACGCAGGGAGGTCGCCATGACGACTGAACGCGAAGTACGGTACCGTTTGGCGCCAAGAGACAGCGGTTTCGCACGCTGGTGGGCGCTGGCGGGAGTGTTGTTGCTGCTCGGTCTGTGGGAGTGGAGCGTGCGTCAGGGGTGGATTTCACCGGTATATCTCCCCGCGCCGTCGCAAATCGCGAGCGCATTGGCGGCGTTGGTGCAAAACGGCACGTTGGGACCGGCGCTGGCAGCGAGCGCGCTACGCTGGCTGGTCGGTGTGATCGCGGGCGGTCTTGCGGCGTTGTTGTTGGCGCTCGCGGGCGAACTTTCGCCGACGTTTCGACGCTTGATCGAACCGTATATTTATTTCTTTTATCCCTTGCCGAAAATTGCCATTTTGCCGCTTTTCGTGCTCTGGCTCGGCATCGGTGAATTGCCGAAATATGTGCTGATTGCGCTCGGTGTCTTTTTCCCGGTTTTTATCAATACGATGGCGGGACTGGTGCGTTTGCCGCGCCTTTACCGTGAAGTCGCCGCGATGTATCCCGTGAGTCGCGGGCGGTATTTGCGTACCGTCGCGTTGCCGGCGGTGCTGCCGGAATTGTTCGCGGGCCTGCAACTCGGTTGCGGCACGGCGCTCGTGCTCGTGGTCGCGGCGGAAATGATCGCGGCGCAGACGGGCATCGGCGCGCTGATTTTGCATTTCGGGGATCTGATGTTGACCGCGCCGCTGCTGGCGTGCATCTTTGTGTTGTGTGTAGCGGGATTAATTGTCCAGGCGTTGTTGGCGCAGTGGCAACGATATATGACACCATGGCGGGATCACCGCTGAGAAAGGAAGCAGCGTGAACGAACAAATGCAGGCGGCGTACGCCGACGTAATGCAGACGATAGCGGCGCTGATTAAAGAGCCGTGGGGACGTGTCGTTTGGCGAACGCTCATGGCGACTGAGCCGTTTCATTATTTTTATTACCGCCCGAAAACGCGCGCGGAGTATGTCTACTGGACGGATTCCGTTTGGCGGACGGGCGGCTCGGAAGAAGACCTGTGGCTGCAAATGGCGGCGGCCGACACGGCCGTGCGCGAACTTTGGAAGGCGTGGATCGCGGAGAACCCGGGACGTTCCCCTTGGACAAGCGCGACGCTGGAATTTTCGCCACGTGGTTTGGAGAACGCGATTTACGGTCATCGGCATCATTACCAGGTCGATCCGATTGAAGAGCAGTTTGCGTGGGAATACGAACGTTTCGGTGCCGTTTATTTGCCGTTGCGTTTGCGTCGACTGCTTGCGGCGGCGTACAGCGCATGGCATAGGCCCTTGCGCAAGCAGCGGCATCGCTTGTGGCGTCGACGCCCGCGCGGCTATTGGGAACGGCTGCCCGGAGAAACGCCCGCGTATCGCGGCACTCGTCGCGTCCGCGTGCACGCGCTGCGAACCGAAAACAAGGCGGCGGCAACGGCAAAAGCAAGCGAGACGATAAAAGATGCGTGAATACGCATCTTTTATTTTTTATTTAGCAAAAAAATGCCGGATAAAATCCGAACGATTGAATTTATGTTCAAATATAAATACGATACGCAGCGAATTCTTTTTTAAATAAAGATCTTTTCGTACGCTATGAATATGGAAAAATCCGGCCTGTAATGGTAGAATAAACTCAGTCAATTGCGGATAATCCGCGCCGCTCGGCGCGCGGTATTATGAGGGAGGAACCTATGTTACAACGAGTTTTTGTCGCCAAAAAAGCGGCGTTGGCCGATACGGCGCAACGCCTTTTACGGGAATGGCGGGAGCAGCTGGGCCTGACGTCATTAGCCGATGTGCAGGTTTGGCATCGGTATACCGTGGATGGTGTGAGTGAAGAACTGTTTGCTCGCGCGATGACGACGATTTTTGCGGAACCTCCCGTGGATACATGGACGGAACATTTGAAAATCGGTCCGCAGGAAACGGCCTTTGCCGTCGAGTTATTGCCCGGTCAATATGACCAGCGTGCCGATTCGGCGGAGCAATGTCTGCGTTTGCTGGATCCGAGCGTCGATGCGCGCGTCGCGTATGCGACGGTGTATGTCGTCACCGGTATTGATCGACCGGTCGACATCGTTAAATTAAAAGAATACGTGATCAACCCGATTGAAGCGCGCGAAGCGGCTTGGGAGATGCCGCGTGAGCTCATCGCGCCGGCGCATCAACCGCAACCGGTACCGGTATTGGACGGATTCATTTCCGCGACGCGGCCGGAACTTTTAGCGATGCTTACGCAGTACGGTTTGGCCATGGATGAAGCGGATCTGGCGGTCGTGCAGGAATATTTTCGCGATCAGGTGGATCGCGATCCGACGCTGACCGAATTGCGCGTCTTGGATACGTACTGGTCCGATCATTGTCGCCACACGACCTTCGGAACGGAACTGACGCATGTCGATATCGAAAAAGGTCATTTTACCGAACCGATCGTCGAAGCGTACGACTGGTACAGTGAAGTGCATAGTGACTTATACAGCGAAAACCCGCGGCCGCAATCGCTGATGGATCTGGCGACGATTGCCGTGAAGTCATTGCGCGCGCAGGGACTTTTGCGGGAGTTAGACGAGTCGGAAGAAATCAACGCCTGCACGATCAAGATTCCGGTCAAAACCCAAAACGGCACGGAAGAATGGCTGTTGCTCTTTAAAAACGAAACGCATAACCACCCTACGGAAATTGAACCGTTCGGCGGGGCGGCTACCTGCTTGGGCGGCTGCATTCGCGATCCCTTGAGCGGACGCGCATACGTTTACCAGGCGATGCGCGTGACGGGCAGCGGAGATCCGCGCACGCCGTTTTCGGAAACGCTTACCGGGAAATTGCCGCAGCGCACGATTACGACGCAAGCGGCGGCCGGTTACAGTTCCTACGGCAACCAGATCGGTCTCGCGACCGGTCAGGTACGTGAATACTACCACCCCGGTTACGTCGCCAAACGCATGGAAGTCGGCGCGGTCGTCGGCGCGGTGCCGGCGGATCAGGTCGTTCGTCGCGTGCCGGAACCGGGCGATATCGTGTTGCTGGTTGGCGGCCGTACCGGTCGTGACGGCATCGGCGGCGCAACCGGTTCTTCCAAAGAACATACGGAAAGCTCATTAACCACCGCGGGCGCGGAAGTGCAAAAAGGTAACGCGCCGACGGAACGTAAATTACAATGCTTATTCCGGCGTCCGGAAGCCTCGCGCCTGATTCGCCGCTGCAACGATTTCGGCGCGGGCGGCGTGGCGGTCGCTGTCGGCGAATTGGCGGACGGCTTGACGATTAATTTGGATGCCGTACCGAAAAAATATGAAGGATTGGACGGCACGGAATTAGCGCTGTCCGAATCGCAGGAACGTATGGCAGTGGTCGTCGCCGCAGACGATGCGGACGAATTCCGCCGCTATGCGGACGAAGAAAACCTGGAAGCGACGCCGATTGCGGTCGTTACGAAAGAACGCCGCCTGATGATGCAGTGGCGCGGTGAAACCATCGTCAATTTGGAGCGCTCGTTCCTCGACACCAACGGCGCCAGTCGAGCCAGCGCAGCTGTCATCACGGCGCCGGCCGAAGAAAATTATTTTACCCCGCAACCGGTGACGGATGTGAGCGCCGCTTGGGTGCAAACGCTCGGTGATTTGAATGTCGCTTCGCAGCGCGGTTTGGGCGAACGATTTGACGGGACGATCGGCGCGGGCACGGTGCTGATGCCGTACGGCGGAGCGCGCATGTGCACGCCGGTCGACGGCATGGTCGCGAAAATTCCGATGCGTCACGGGGAAACGTCAACCGTGAGCATCATGACCCACGCGTTTGATCCGTACTTGGCGTCGTGGAGTCCGTTTCACGGCGGTTTGTTCGCCGTGCTGCAGTCGCTGGCGAAAATCGCGGCGCTGGGCGGCAACTGGAAACGCGCCTATTTATCCTTGCAGGAATATTTTGAAAAATTAGGCGACACGGCGTCTTGGGGCAAACCGGTCGCGGCGCTTTTGGGCGCGTTTGTCGCGCAGTCGGAACTGGAAGTCGGCGCGATCGGCGGCAAAGATTCGATGAGCGGCAGCTTCCTTGATTTGCATGTGCCGCCCACGCTGATTTCGTTCGCGGTGGCGCCGGGGGATGCGGAGCACATTGTCAGTCCCGAATGGAAGGGACGCGAGCACGCGTTGGTCTTGCTCGAAACGCCGGTGGATGAATACGCCATGCCGGACTTTGAGGTCTTTATCGATCACGCGGATCGATTGTTCGCGGCGGCGGAGAAAGGTTTGCTGAAAAGCGCGCAGGCGGTTGATGCGGGCGGTCTTGCGGCCGCGTGCGCGAAAGCGGCGTTCGGTAACCATATCGGCGCAAGGTTGAGTGATGCTCTCACTCCGACAGAATGGTTCGCGGCGCGGCCGGGTTCATGGCTGGTCGAATTGGACAGAGAGGTCGCGGAACAATGGGCGCTTGACGAGCATATTACGATCATCGGCACAACCGCCGGTGACAGCATTTCTCTTGCCGGCGTTACTTTATCGCTCGATGAATTGCAGGCGCGCTGGGAAGAGCCGCTGGAAAAAGTATTCCCGACGAAAACGCTTCAACCGGCACCGCTGTATCCCGTTTCGCCGGTGGCGGACAATCCGACACGCCGCGCGCGGACTACCATTGGCACGCCGCAGGTCGTCATTCCGGTGATGCCGGGTACGAACTGTGAAGTGGACACGGCCCGCGCATTTGAAAATGCGGGCGCGGATGTGTCGACCGTCGTCGTGCGCAACTTGACGCCGCAGGCGTTGAATGAATCGGTCGAAGCGCTTGTCAAAGCGGTGGAAACGACACAAATCTTGGCATTTCCGGGCGGATTTTCCGCCGGCGATGAACCGGACGGTTCGGGTAAATTTATCGCCGCGCTGTTCCGTCATCCGGCATTGACTGAAGCGGTGAACGATCTCTTGACGCATCGTGACGGCTTGATTTTGGGCATCTGCAACGGTTTCCAGGCGTTGATTAAACTCGGCCTGTTGCCGTACGGAGAAATCCGCGAATTGGCGCCGAGTGCACCGACGCTCACCTACAATACCATCGGGCGTCACATTTCGCACTACGCGATGACGAAGATCGTTTCGACGAAATCCCCGTGGCTCATGTATTTTGAACCGGGCGAACTCCATCGTATTCCGTTCAGTCACGGTGAAGGGCGTTTATACGCGGCGCCGGACGTCGTACAGGCTTTGGCGGCGAACGGTCAGATCGCGACGCAATATTGCGATGAATGGGGCAGCGTCCACGAAACGATGCCGGCGAACCCGAACGGATCGGTCGCGGCGATCGAAGGCCTGCTCAGTCCGAACGGACGAATTTTGGGCAAGATGGGTCACAGCGAACGCTATGGTCCGTATGTAGCGAAAAATATTATCGGACAGAAAAAACAGAAAATTTTCCAGGCCGGTGTAGATTATTTCACAGGGAGATAACGAAAGATACCATGCGACGTACACAAAAAATTACGATGCTTGCGGCACTTATATTATTGCTGAGTTGCCGCACGGCGGAAGCATGTCCGTTTTGCCTGCTGGGCATGTATGAAGCGCATATCGCCAATTTCGGCAATTATGTGATGAATATTTTGCCGGTGCTGACGCCGGTTGTGACGGGAATCATTTTGTACTGGCGGGAGCTGAAGCGAAAATTATTCGGTTGAACGGAGCGCAAAAACGGCGGACGCTGCTGGCTGTGACGTTGGTGTCGCTTTTGGTTTGGGCGGGCTGGCACGGGGTTCTGTGGTATGCGGAACGAACCGCGCAAACATGGTACGGCACCTGGCAGGCGACGGGGGTCGAACCGCAAAGCGGGGAACGTTACGTTTGCACGATGGCGCTCGCGCCTTATCAACGACTGAATGCGCGCGAATTTGCGGTGCGCTGCGAATTCGGCGTAGTGTACCGTGACCCGGCGGTGCGCATCGCCGAAGTGGAACCGTTGCCGGCCGTGATTCGCGGCGATACCTTGTACTTGCCGCCGCAGACAAAAGACGGTCGCGGCGATTTGACGCGGCTCGGCGGCAAGGGCGCGGACGAAATCATCAGCATTCGGCATTTCCGATTTCATAAAATCAGCGCGGAGGTTTTACCGGAGGCGGCGTTGATTACGCGGTCATTGGATAGCGCACGGACGCTGCCCGCGCGGGAATAGCGAGGCGCAATATGGGAAACAAACGGCAGTGGTACTTGCTTGTGATTTGCGTTTTCATCGGCGTGCTGTCGGTGTTTGCCGCCGAACCGATTACGGCGGAGAAGGTCGTTATCCTGCCGACGGCAACGGCGGAGCGACATGCGGAACTCGGCACCTATGTGGAACGACGTTTGGCCGAGCCGTTTCGCTATCCGTACTATGAAATAACGAACGGACCGCAAACGACAATGCCGTTCACGCGTTACGACTTTGCCGCCGTCGCCGAGGCCTATGATGCGGATATCGTCGTCGGTTTGGAGTTGGTGCGTTTGGCGCAATTTACACGCACGGATTGGAACGGCGACTGGTGGACTACCACGTTCGGTGAGTTGCGCGTGTATGCGTATTACCGACCGAACGATGAGTTTCAGTTGTGGCAAAGCAGGTACAGCGACACGGCGGAAGAATCCGTTTTGAATACACCGCGAGCGGTGGTTAAAGAAATGACGGACCGCGTGCTGGCGAAAGTTCCTTATCAGCGCATACCGACGCATCGACCGCGCGTGTCCGCGTAACGCGTCACAGCGGATACCGAGACGCAAAAAAAGCAAGCGCAAAACCGCGCTTGCTTTTTTTTATTTCATCGGCTATAATAACTCTTGTTATATTCCCTGATAGCTCAGTTGGTAGAGCAATCGGCTGTTAACCGATCGGTCGTAGGTTCGAGTCCTACTCAGGGAGCCATAGGGGTGTAGCCAAGTGGTAAGGCAGCGGACTCTGACTCCGCCATGCGCAGGTTCGAATCCTTCCACCCCTGCCACGTGATCCATTAGCTCAGTTGGTAGAGCACCTGACTTTTAATCAGGGTGTCCCGCGT
>NZ_CABSTC010000046.1:0-10759 GCF_902480485.1 uncultured Negativicoccus sp.
CGTGCCTTACTATATATAAATTTTTCAATATTCTATATTTTAAGAGTAACGTATTTATGTAGCAAAGTCAATAAATCGGCTCTTTATGAAAAAACACCAATCGCAATTGGTGTTTTTAGCGTGGTAAATCGGGGTAGTCCAGTGTAGCGAAATAATCGCGTAATGTTTCCGGTCGGCGAATTTGTTGCACTTGCCCATTTGATTTCAGCAACAATTCACGAGCGCGTAACTTGCCGTTGTAATTGAATCCCATCGCATACCCGTGTGCGCCGGTATCATGAAGGATAAGAATATCTCCCATCACGATTTCCGGAAGTGGCCGCTGAACCGCGAACTTATCGTTATTCTCGCATAACGATCCGACTACATCATAGATATGATCGCACGGCACGTCATCCTTACCGAGAACGGTGAGATGATGGTATGCACCGTACATTCCCGGACGCATCAGATCCGCCATCGAGGTATCTACTCCGATATAATTTCGATATGTATGTTTATAGTGGATGGCGCTGGTGACAAGCCAACCGTACGGTCCGGTAATAGCACGACCGCATTCCAAAGCTAATGCAACATCTTGCAAGCCGCAAGGTGCTAATATTTCTCCATACAGTTTCCGGACACGATTACCATAATCCTGATAGTCAAGAGGTATTTCATCCGGCCGATAGGCGATACCGATACCACCGCCTAAGTCGATAAAGTCAATTCGGATTCCTTCCTCATGACAAATTTCCGCCGCAAGAGTAAACATCATTTTCGCGGTCTGCGCCAACTCCTCAATGTCGAGAGTATTGGACACAATCATCGTATGCAGACCGATCCATTGAATATTTTGTTTTTTTGCCCATCGCACAGCAGCAAAAATCTGCTCTTTGGTCATACCGTACTTGGCTTCTTCCGGATGACCGATAATATCATTTCCGTAACCGATTGCTCCGGGATTATATCGAAAACAAATTTTTTCCGGTAACCAGTCTCGTTCTTTCAAATCCGGCAAGTGAGAAATATCATCGACATTAATGATGGTATTATCCTGATACGCTCGTTCGTACTCTGCCGGCGCGGTATTGTTGGAAGAAAAAATAATTTCGTCGTCCCGAAAGCCCACCGCATGCGCAAGCACCAGTTCAGGAAGTGAACTGCAATCGGCGCCGCAACCTTCTTCACGCAATATTTCCATCAAGTACGGATTAGGATTTGCTTTGACCGCGTAATATTCCCGAAAGCGAGGATGCCAGGAAAAAGCCGCTTGCAGTTGACGCACATTTTCCCGTATACCTTTTTCATCATAGAGATGAAAAGGTGTACCGTACTCTTGTACAAGTTCATGCAACGCCGCTTCACTGAGCGGAATCGATTTTTTCATCATTGCGATGCGTCGGTGCTTTCCAAGAATCGAGCATGAATCAAGGCAACTGCCTTTTCGGCATCCCGCTCGTCTATCAGGCAGGAAATGCTGATTTCCGAAGTGCTGATAATTTGAATATTGATATTCCCGTCTGCAAATGCGCCGAACATATCCGCTGCAACCCCGGGCGTACCAAGCATACCCGCGCCGACAACCGACACTTTCGCGACATCCGTAGCATACAGAATGTCCTTAATACCATGATCGTGCTTAAACGCTTCGAGAACTTCCTGTGCCTGCGGAAAATCACTTTCTGCAATCGTAAAAACAATGTCCGTTTTGGAGTCATCCGATTCGCGAATACTCTGTACAATCATGTCCACATCAATATTTGCTTTGGCCAGGTAGCTGAAAATCATATGCGCCACGCCCGGCCGATTGGCCACGCCCATAACTGTCACTTTAGCTACATTGGTATCATGTGCGACGCCACGAATAGCGGCTTGCTTTCCTTCCATCTTGTACTCCTCCTGAATCATCGTTCCATCTGTCTCCGTAAATGTTGAACGTACATGAATCGGCACACGATAACGGCTTCCCATTTCTACCGCCCGCGGCTGCATAACACCGGCGCCAAGTCGTGCCATCTCAAGCATCTCACCATACGTGATTTCCTGCATCTTGAATGCTTGTGGAACCACACGCGGATCTGCCGTATAAACGCCATCCACATCCGTAAAAATTTCGCAAACATCCGCTTGCAGTGCGCCGGCTAAAGCAACTGCCGTAGTATCACTGCCGCCCCGTCCTAATGTCACCATATCACCATTGTCAGCAAGGCCCTGGAAGCCGGCAACAATCACGATATTACCTTCGTTAAGAGCCGTGAAAACACGCTCCGGATTGATGTCCAAGATGCGTCCTTTGCCGTAAGACCGACTGGTTTGAATGCCGGCCTGCTGTCCCGTAAAAGAAATCGCAGGCTGTCCCAGCTCTATAAATGTCATCGCAAGCAAAGCGATGGAAACCTGTTCACCGGTGGTAAGCAGCATATCCAGCTCGCGGCCATATGCTTTATGCGTACATTGCTTCGCCAAGGCCATTAAATCGTCTGTCGAATCCCCCACTGCCGAGACGACAACGACGATTCTGTCTGTCGGTTGTTTCGCCGCCAAAATGCGCTCTGCAATGTGACGGATTTTTTCTGGCGTCGCTACGGAAGAACCGCCAAACTTTTTGACCTGTAACGTCATACCTTGCCTCCTCAAATATTTAAAAAATACTTATTTAACATGGTAACACCCGCTTGTGTAAAGAACTTACCATATAAAAAAGAGCGGCTATAGCCGCTCTTTTTTATATGGATCTACGTAACCATTATTTTTTTAAAATTCAATGCCGCGACGGGCGCGAATACCTTTCTCAAATGCATGCTTGATCGGTTTCATTTCAGTTACCGTATCAGCGACAGCAATGACTTCCGGACGCGCATTGCGTCCCGTCAAAACAATGTTCAATCGTTCCGGACGTTTTTTTATTAAATCGACAACATCTTCCACCTGCAACAGACCGAAATCCACCGCGTAATTAACTTCATCCAAAATAATCAGGTCCCATTGATCCGACATCACTTCGTTTTTGACCGTCTCCCACGCAGCACGTGCTTTTTCCTGATGCTGTTGAAACTCTTTCTGACCGCCGTCTTTTTTATTGTGACGTACGAACCCGTTTCCTAAAGGATGAATTTCCACATCCGGCGACAATCGCTCCAACGCACTGAGTTCGCCGTATTTCCAAGCGCCTTTGATAAATTGTAATATCAGCACCTTTTGGCCGTTTCCCACTGCTCGCAAAGCAAGTCCCAATGCGGCGGTAGTTTTGCCTTTACCGTTGCCGGTATTTACCAATACTAAGCCTTTATCCATTTGATCTCCCCTGCCGATAGTCATGACAAACAGTCAAGAAGCGTCGCGCCGCTTGCGGAGAGCCATCCCACGCCAAGTGCAGGTACGATGCCAATACATTTTGTGAAACATACCCTTCCTTATGCTGTGTGACATTGCGACTACCGATCAATTCGTATGCCCATGGATATATTTCGTCGTTCTCCGGAAGTAACGTTGAGAAGTGAAATTCATGCCCTCGCAGAGTCGCTCCTTTTGTCGCGATAATGCTGTCCTGTTGCGCGGTCGCCGTCACATAGCCGACGCGTTGCAGCTTCTTTTCCATTTGCGTCGTTGCAGGTACGATACCCGTCAACGGGTATCGGGTGCCGGCAAAATCCGTCACGCTTTCGCAAAGGTACATCAAGCCCCCGCATTCCGCGTAGATCGGCATACCAGCCTCAGCCGCTTGCTTCATTTTTACAAGCATCTCCCGGTTTTGGCTCAATGCATCCAAAAACATTTCCGGGAAACCGCCGCCCAAAATGATTCCGTCGATATCAGGTGGCAATTCTTTGTCAGTTAACGGGCTGAAATAAACTAATTCGGCTCCCAACCGCTCCAAATATTGCAAGCTGGTCGGATAATAAAAGGAAAATGCCGCGTCATGCGCTACGGCAATTCTTACCTTTATCGGTTCGTCAAGCTCTTGTCGCGATTCTATACTAAGATCCGGTGCTTGTTCGGCCGCGGCACGCAAACGATCCAAATCAATGGATTCCTGCATGACCTTCGCCATCTGCTGAATCACAGAAGTCGGGTCGGTTTCCGTCACCGGTGTCAACCCCAAGTGCCGTTCCGGCGTTTGGAGCGAAGCATTACGATGAATAATACCTAAGACCGGAATCCCCAGCTGTTCAATGCTTTCCCGAACCATTTCGGCATGTTTCGGTGAGCCGACTCGATTAACGATCACTCCCGCCAAATGAACGTCCGGATCATAATTCTTATACCCGAGCGCAATTGCACCGGCGCTTTGCCCCATCGACTGCACATTAATAACCAGTATGACCGGCGCCTGCAGACGTTTGGCGATAGCGGCTGTACTGCTAATACCGGCAGAGCCTCCATCGTATAGGCCCATGACTCCTTCAATGATCGAAAGTTCTGCGCCCTCACTTAACCGCGCAAAATTTTCCGCCAGTTTTTCCTCCGGTACCAACCAGGTATCAAGATTATATGAATCCCGCCCAGACGCCAGCGCATGAAAGCCGGGGTCAATGTAATCCGGCCCTACTTTAAATGGCTGAACAGCATGTCCCGCCCAGGTCAATGCTGCGAGCAAACCGGTTACAATCGTCGTTTTTCCTACACCGCTGTTCGTTCCGGCAATCACCACTCGTGGTCGGTGGAAGGTTGTCATTAGTGACTCCGTTTCGCTAAGATTGTCGATAAATAATTTAACTTCGTATCTTCCGGCAAGGCACGCAAATCACGATATACGACCTCATCCGGCAGACCCGCACGCGAAATCATAATCGCATCATCGATCAAATTGTATTTTTCCATCAGCTTTTTAATTATTGGCCAAGTTTTATAAACTTTCATAATAACCAAGCTGTCGCTGACCGCAATGACACGTTCCAATTTTTCTGCATCCGCAGTACCGGGTAAAATGGTAATAACGTCTTCCTGATCGCCGACTGTCCGTCCGATACGAGAAGCAATCGCCAAAAAAGCAGGGATGCCCGGAATAGTTTCGATGGGATATTCCGTTTTCTTTAGTGCTCTAAAAATGTACATATATGTACTGTACAACATAGGATCACCGAGCGTTAAAAACGCGATATCCTTGCCCTCCGCCAACAATCCGGAAATAATTTTACGGTTTTCATCCCAGGCTCTTTCCTGAACTGTCATGTCCAGAACCATCGGGAAAACGATAGGGATAACTTCCGTTGATTCTTTGATAAAAGGCTTGGCAATTTGATAGGCAACCGAATCGGTTTTCTTCTCCGTTTTTGGAACGATAATCACGTCGACATGCTCCAGTGTCCGTACCGCTTTAACTGTTAGAAACTCTGAATCACCGGGTCCTACACCAATTCCATATAATGTTCCTGTTTGCATACTACCCCCACAAATTTTAAATAATAGAAGGAATCGCCGGTCGCCCATGTGAGCGACCTCGATACCGTTCACTGATTGCATCATCCAAGTGCTGCATATATAGCTTGAGTATATCTTCAATTTGTCCCAAAGACTGCCAGTCCTCTTCGACAATAAAACCGTATTCTGACAACTTTTGAGCAACGCTTTCTTCTTCCTTGCTGAATATATCCACACTTACGTGTTCACCCGCATGGAAAAAGAGGGGTTTAACATGAATTTTACGAATTCCCGCAAAACGCATTTGCTTTGCCGCTTCACGCCATTCGGGAAATCCCTCCAGTGTTCCTATCCAGACATTATCATAGCCCAACTGATTCGCTTTAAGTTGTAACGCCGAATAAACCGCCTGCGCAGGATGATTAGTCCCGTGAGCTAATAGCAAGAGTCCTTCCTGCGGTGCAGAGGGGATCGCATCCTTCAGCGTGTCTAAAAGCAATTGATAGTCATCCGGCCGTTCGTCCCCTTGCCCGATAAAATACAATAAGGGTCGACCGATCACCAAACGCCGAAAAACAAGGTCTGCTTTCCATTTGTGCACAAGTTGCATCACTTTTGAGTACTCTGCCCCCGGAATAATGTGCAACGGCTGATACGCTACCTCACGATATCCTTCCGACGCCAAATGGTAAAACATGGCCCGTTCGCTATAAAACTTTTCCCCTTCTTGCTTCGAGATTCGGTCGATGACAATCCGACTGGTAAAGGCGATGTATACGTCCCAATCCGGATATGCTTTTTGAGTCAAGTTCTGCATATGTTTCAGTGTGCGTTTACGTTCGTCTGTTAGCGTCGTACCAAAACTCGTCAGCACAATCGCTTTATCATTCATCATGTCCCTCCCAAATATTCTGCTCTGTCCTTTATTTCCATTGTGTTGCTTCGTTAACACTTTCCGAATCGGCAGCTCTGCTAGCTCAAAGTGCATCATAATTCATACCGTACTGGCGTCCGGCATTAAGCAGGCAGGATGGTTTTGACGCCATGAAATGTTGATATTACCAACCCATATAATACCATTGTCGTACAAGCGATGCGAATTACAGTTTCTTAGCGTGAATATTGTCTCAAATCAAAGTTTACACGCACACGCGATCGTGTTTCGACCGGGGATCCGTTAAGCGTCCCGGGCGCAAAGCGCCATCGATATACTGCATCCACTGCTGCCTGATCCAACGCTGCATTTCCTGATGATTCGGCTACCCATGCGCTCGTTACGGACCCTTGCGCTCCAATTACCAATTCTACACCTACGGTGCCTTCAATATTGGCTCGACGGGCGGATTCCGGATACTTCGGATCGGGAGCGGAAAGTATGGATGGGCTTGTAGGCGGCGCAGTATTCGAGCCCACGCCGGATCCTGTACCCGATCCGGTGCCCGACCCGATGCCGGATCCTCTCCCGGAGCCGATACCACTACCCGTACCGCTACCTATGCCCGATCCGTGGCCGGTTCCCTGACCTGTGCCGGAACCGGATCGTGAACGTCGAACACGATGCTTTCGCACCGGCTTTGCCGGAGATTGCTCCGGCGTGGATGCGTAGGCATCATGAATTGGCGCTTCTACGTTTTCATCAATACTTTCTTCTGTGCTTTCCCAATCACTATATGCATCTGAATCATCCGGAAATATCGACGCGTTCTGTGCGGCAATATCGGAACCGCCGCCACCACCGCCACCCGGGTCATAAATCTCGACTACCACGGGATCGAGAGATACGTGCTCCGGTGTTGGTGCAAAGTGAATCGCAACTCCGAATAAAGCAAAAACAATAGCATGCGCCAGAAGAGATCCTGTTATAGGCTTGCCCCAGCCCTCATTTTCACCATAATACATAACAACCTCAAGGTTGCGGCGCAGCCGGCGCCGATTTCGCCCCATCGGTAGCGATACCGATGCGCGAAATGCCTGACAGCTTTACCTGATCCAAAACATACATAAAATTATTGTATTGCGATTCCGCATCCGCGCGCACCAAAATCGCCAGTTGTGGATTTCTGGCTTTTTCTACTTCAATGCGTCGCCGCAAGTCCTCTGCATGTATTGGTTCCTGTTCAAAGTAAATCGTACCGTCTTTTTTTATACTGATCGGCACGGTAGTTTCCATACTCACTTTAGCGGATTGTGTCTTGGGCAAGGACAAATCCACTGATTTTTGAACCACCATGGTAAGCATACTCATCATAAAAAACACAAGCAAAAAAAAGATGATATCAATCATCGGGATAATCATCAGCTTCGGTTGCTTGCTTACCCGCATTTCTCTAAGCTTCATTTGCCTCACCGTCCACATGGGCCAGGTAAACAGATGCTAAACGCTCCATATCGGAAACAAGATTATCCAAACGGTGCGCCAAATACGTATGCACAACCAGAGCCAAGATGGCCACCAACAAACCGGTTGCCGTTGCTACCAGTGCTTCCCCGACACCGGCAGTGATAGCAAAAGGCTGCCCTTCAGAAACGGATAAAATGCTGAACGAATTAATCATCCCGGTCACTGTGCCCAATAATCCCAATAGCGGAGACATTGTAACGATGACATCCAAATAATTTAAATAGTTGCGCAATAAAGATGCGCCATGGGCGGCGCTGCCTTCGACAACGGCAGTTTGGCTGGCGCCGGTATGAAGATGCCCTACTGCGTCACGAATCGCCATCGCCGGGAATCCGCCATCCTCATCCAAGATCTGCTTCAAACCGCTAAGATCGTTTTGATGCAGCAGGACCGGAATTTCTTCGACTAATTTCGAGATGTCTGATTCTGCTTTTTGGTAATAACGAAATCGCTCAATCCCGATTGCAATGACTAAAATCGAACACAGTAGCAACGGATACATTACCAAGCCGCCTGCATTGAATAAATGAAGTGCTTCACTCATACTGTTCTCCTCCCTGTTCTCATTTTATGATGAGAATTCTCAAAGCATAAAACCATGAAGTTTATAATAAATCACAATATCAAAATACCACAGTTAACGATTGATGTAAATGCATTCCCATCATTTTCTGGCAATGAACCTGACCTATTGAGGATTTCGTGCAAGTATTGAATGGACTCTCCTCCATCTTTAAAACTCCGGTTCGTATGAATAAGATGCCCGTCGCCAACACAGCTCCCGGCTATTCAGCTCAATACATCTAAAAGTTCCACAAGTTCAGAATCGGTAGATTGTATTCCCTGCCACCACAAACTTTTTACAGTCCCTTGAGTCATTTGTAAATAAAAATGTGAAAAAGCAACATCGAAATAACTGTGTTGCTTTTTCACATCTTTAATGTTGGTAGTGATCTTGGACAATGCGTAATACTTTTTCATCCGATAAATCTTTGACGTGATAATAGGTCGCCCCCATGGAAGAGGACAATTTCTTAGCGATCCCCATGCTGATGAAATCTGTTTCGGTATCAATCACCACCATGGCCGCTCCGGTACGACGTAACTTTTCTCCCAGTTCGATCGCCTCGTCCACCGGGTTACCGCCCGAGAGCGAAGAAGTTGCACGGCCGTCAGTCACCAAGAGAAATACCGGTCGTACTTCCGGATCTTGAAATTTCAATTGTGCAAGCACGGCAAGCGACATTTCAAGCGCAGCCGCCAACGGTGTTTTACCGCCCGTAGGTAATTCCTTCAGAGCTTTTTGTGCCAAATCAATACTGCGCGTCACGGGCAATAGAAGTTCCGCCGTATTGCGCCGAAATGTTATCAGACCGATGCGATCACGCTTTTGATAGGCTTCTTGCAAAAGGCCGTAAATGGCCCCTTTTACCGCGCCCATACGATGCTTTGCTCCCATAGACCCCGACGCATCCACACAAAACAAAAACACGGTTCCGGTGCGTTTTTCGCGCACTTTCTGACGTAAGTCATCCTTTTCGAGGGCAATGGCCAAGCCATGCTTTTCCCGTTGCTTTTGGTACGGCGCAGCAGCACGAATGGTTGCATCCAGCGCAAGGTCGGTAACTTCGTGAGCCATCGGCACGGCACGAATGTAGCGCCCCTGTTTTAAATCTGTCTTCGTTCGTTGCCGTTTTCCCGAACCTTTACGCTTAAAACGATCCACATTCATCGTGACTTGCAGCTGTAACGCCGAAAACGCTTTATTGATATCTTCCCAAGTTTCCGGCGGCAGCGGCATTTGTGGATTTGGCGGCGTATCGGCTTCATGGGAGTCATCATCATTGGTATCAAAGTCGTTATCTTCCGGCAAATTGGACGGAGGAGGCGGCAATTCTCGTGCATCATTTTGCGGTGGCATCTCCGCAGAATCATCATCAGACTGATCCGGCGGTTGCGGCGGTTGTTGCTCCGGCTGTTCCTGCGATGCATGTTCGGGTTGATGCATACGATGCGGTAACACAAAATACGCCGCTCGTTCCATGTCATCGGGTATCAAGAAATTGCGGCCGGCAAGAGCCGCTACCGCTTTCGTCGCTTCCAGTAAAATAATGTCCCCGCGATGACCGGCAAGCCACGCATTTTCACTATATACAGCCGCCAACTGCAGCATGGGCGCCGGCACCTCCATTTGCGGAATGATGGCTTGTGCCGTTATTACTTTTTTGCGCAACTTTTCGGTTTCTTCTGCATAGCGTTGTACAAAGGCGATGCGATCTTTTTCGTACGCTAAAACGCGACGAACAATCTCCTGTCGTTTGGCAGGGTCGGTTTCCGCCTGCGCATTGACAAACATCCCGAACCGATCCAAAAGCGCATCGCTCAACGTTCCCTCTTGGGGATTCATCGTACCGACCAGCATGAAGTCGGTAGGATGAGAATAGGAAAGTCCTTCGCGTTCGATTTTGTTTTCATGCGTCTCATGAACCTGCAAAATCGCCGCTAAAAGGTCTCGCCGCAGAAGATTGATTTCATCGATGTATAAAATTTGTTGATCCGCTTTGGCAAGTAAGCCGGGTAAAAATATACGCTTACCATCGGCTAACGTTTTTTCCAAGTCAATATGACCGAAGACGCGGTCTTCCGTTGCGGAAAGCGGTAATTCCACCAAAGTCTGCTCCGTTAATGCCATCGCGGAGCGCAGTAGTGTGCTTTTCGCTGTCGCCTTGCTTCCGGAAATCAGCAGGCCTCCGATCTTCGGATTGACTAAAGCCAGGAGAATGGCTTCTTTTACATCATCCTGGCCGACCACGGCAACAAACGGATAGATATACGGATAGCTCATGACGCTTGGCCGTTCAAAACCTGATCAATCACGGTAAAGTCGATGCCGGTTTCTTCAAACGGTTTACGGCGCATACGGTGCGGCAAAACAAGTTCCGCCGCTGCCTTCAAATCTGCCAACGTCACTTCGCTGCGGCCGTCAAAAGCGGCGATCGTCATGGCGGTTTTGAG
>NZ_CABSTC010000047.1:0-10561 GCF_902480485.1 uncultured Negativicoccus sp.
TTTTGATTTCACATAAAGTAAAATAAAAAAGCCGCTTGCGCAGCTTTTTTATTTAGTGCCGAAGATTCTGTCGCCCGCGTCGCCCAGACCGGGAACAATATATCCTTTTTCGTTAAGATGATCATCAAGAACCGCTACATAGATATCCACATCGGGATGTTCTTTTTGTACCACTTCAACGCCTTGCGGGGCCGCGACAAGGCACATCAACTTAATCGTTTTCGCACCGCGCTCTTTCAAAAGCGTAATCGCAGCTGAAGCCGAACCGCCGGTCGCAAGCATCGGGTCAGTAACGATGAAAAAGCGCTCCCCGATATCGGACGGCAACTTGCAATAGTATTCCACCGGCTTCAATGTTTGCGGATCACGATACAAACCGATATGACCGACGCGCGCACTCGGAATCAAATCAAGCAACGCTTCAACCATGCCGAGACCGGCACGCAGTACGGGCACAATGCCCATTTTTTTGCCGGCCAGACGTTTACCTATCGTCTTAGTGATCGGCGTTTCCACTTCGACATCTTCCAATGGCAAATCACGCGTGATTTCGTAACCCATCAGCAATGTAATTTCCTGCAGAAGTTCACGAAAATCTTTGGAACTTGTATTTTTGTCACGAATTAAAGTGACTTTATGTTGAATCAGCGGATGATCCAGAATATGTACAGCCATAAGCGCTCCCGTTATTTATAAATCGGATATTTTTCACAAAGTGTCGCGACTTCTTTACGTGCTTTTTCCGCGACGGATGCATCCTGCGGTGCTTTCAAAACAGACGCGATCACACGCCCTACCGTTTTGAAATCTTCTTCCTTGAAACCGCGTGTCGTCAAGGCCGGCGAACCGAGACGAATACCGCTCGTGATGAACGGACTTTGCGTTTCGAACGGAATCGTATTCTTGTTACAGGTAATGCCCACTTCATCCAAAACATGTTCCGCGTCTTTGCCGGTGATCCCGAGACCTTGTACATCAATCAGCAACAAATGATTGTCCGTACCGCCCGTGACGGCACGCAAACCGTTTTCCACCAATGTGTCGCCAAGTACTTTGGCATTGGCGATAATCTGTTTCGCATAGGCTTTAAATTCCGGCTGCAATGCTTCGCCGAAAGCTACCGCTTTGGCGGCAATGACATGCATCAACGGCCCGCCCTGGATGCCCGGGAAAATCGCTTTGTCAACGGCCTTCGCATATTTTTCCGTCGCCATGATCATACCACCGCGAGGTCCGCGCAAAGTTTTGTGCGTAGATATCGGCAAACGGCACCGGACTCGGATGTACACCCGCCGCGACAAGACCTGCAATGTGCGCCATGTCCACCATGAAAATTGCATCGACGGCATGCGCAATCGCCGCCATACGTTCAAAATCAATGATCCGCGAGTACGCGCTGCCGCCGCCGATAATCAGCTTCGGTCTCGCTTCGCGGGCGATTTTTTCCATCGCGTCATAATCGATACGTTCCGTTTCCCGATCCACCCCGTAGGAAACGACATTGAAGTAGCTGCCCGAAACATTGACCGGACTGCCGTGGGTCAAATGGCCGCCATGGGAAAGGTCCATGCCCATGATCGTGTCATTCGGCTTGAGCAACGCGAAATATACACCGAAATTGGCCTGTGAACCGGAATGTGGCTGCACGTTAACATGGTCACAGCCAAACAGTTCTTTGGCTCGATCGCGCGCCAAATTCTCTACTTTATCGACAAATTGGCAGCCGCCGTAGTAACGTTTTCCCGGATACCCTTCAGCGTATTTATTCGTTAAAATACTGCCTTGGGCTTCGAGGACTGCTTCACTGACAAAGTTTTCTGAAGCAATCAGTTCCCATTTGTTTTGCTGCCGATGCAATTCATCGGTAATGTAAGCAAATAATTCTGCATCCTGTTCGCGTAATTTTCGCATGATCATCCTCCTACTCAATGAAAATTTTATGCTTTTGTATACCGGGCTCGTTCGCCTCCGATCAGCGGAAATCTTGTTCGAGCCGCGACTACCAAAGCCGACCCGATATGATTTTGCTGCAATCGTACCGGCACTACCACGCGACGCAAATGCATGCCGATCATCGTGCAACCGATGTCCAAGCCGCCCGCCGCCGATACTTCTTCCACCACGACCGGATCGTTAAAAAGCGCCATCGCATTGGTAGAAAAAGAACCGCCCGCATGCAGCCACGGCACGACCGTGACTTGCTGCAAATGTAGGCGTTCCGCCGTTTTGCGTTCGACAACCAGCGCGCGGTTTAAATGTTCGCAGCATTGAATCGCCAGTTCCAAATGTTGCGCCTGCGCCACTTCCATCAATGCCTTGATCGCTTCTTCGCCCACTTCCGCGGAGCTGTCTTTGCCGATATGACCGCCGCGAATTTCACTGGATGAACCGCCAACCACGATTACGTCCTGCGGAGCAAATTGCGCGATCTCGCAAAGCTCGGTAAAAGCCGCTTTGGTCTGTTCATATATTTCACTCATGTGCAGCGCCTCCCTGTTCCAGTGCTGTAATTTCATTCACCCGACGCTCGTGACGACCGCCTTCGAATTGACCTTCCAAAAAGGCGTGTACGATTTCCAGCGCCAAGCCCGGTCCGATGACGCGCTCTCCCATCGTCAAAATGTTGGCATTATTATGCGCGCGCGATGCTTTCGCGGAAAAGACATCATGACAAAGCGCGGCACGAATGCCCGGCACTTTGTTGGCAGCGATGCCGATACCGATCCCCGTGCCGCAAATCAAAATGCCCAGCTCGGCTTCACCGGCGAGTATCGCCGCAGTGGCATCCTGCGCAATTAAGGGATAATCACAAGAATCTAACGAGTGAGTCCCCACATCTTTTACTTCATAACCTTCCTCTGCGAGTTCACGACGAATCGTTTCTTTCAAATGAAATCCGCCATGATCACTGCCGATCACTATCTTCATCATATCCCTCCTTGGTAGTTCTATCCTACCATAAAACAGACGGTAAGGGCATAAAAAGTACACTTATTTTGTGTCGCCATGCTCCGGATAGAGTCTTTGTTTCGCCGCTGCGAGATGCTCCCAAATCGAGCTTGCGCATTGCGCATACAAGCTTGCGTCACCGCCGAAAGGATCGGGGATCTCTCCGCCCAAACCGCTCCATTCGCCAAGTGTTTGGATTTTCTTTTCCAGCTCACCGAACGAGCGCCGTAAAAGATCGCGTTGGCTTTGCGTCATCACCACGACCGCATCCGAATTTTGTAACATATCCCGTGTCAATGCTTTTGCGGTATGCCCGGAAAACGGAATCTCACGACGTGACAATTCCGCCACTGCCAACGGCGCCGCCGGCATACCGATGGCCGGTGCCAAGCCCGCCGAATGGACCGTGTGTGAATCGTCAGTAACATCTTTCATTAAATATCGCCACATCGCTTCCGCCATCGGACTGCGACAGGTATTGCCCGTACATACAAATACGACTTTCATTTATTTCACCTCTCGAACCTGGTACGCGGCCGCTTTCAAAAGGCGATTCATGACCGCAAGCCCGATGCCCTGATCGGAAATACCTTCGGCATAAACCTCCTCCGCCGCCGTCTCGTCAAGATACAATAAGCCCTGGTATAAATGCGCCGCATACGCTGCAGCGTCAGCTGCCTCGCCCCAAATATAGATATTCTCACCGGCAGGTAAGGCGCGCGCCGTCTCGGCGCTTACCAGGTAGCCGCGGCGAGAGTCGTACGTTTTTGCCAGCGCAGCGCGAATTTTTTCAGTTTCTCCCGTATATAAATACACCGGTACACGCGGCGCGTAATGACGGTACTTCATGCCCGGCGCTTTCGGAATGCCTTGACCTGTGACAAGCGCCGTATCCAAACGCGTCGGCGCAAAGGCGGACAGCATTTCCAAGGTAATCGCTCCCGGTCGATATATGACAAGTTCATTCTCCTGCAGTGATACCACGGTCGATTCTAAGCCGATCCGGCAAGCGCCGTCATCTAAAATGACATCCACTCTGCCGTCCAAGTCATGCCGCACCGCCGGCGCGGTCACCGGACTCGGCCGTCCGGACAAATTCGCGCTGGGCGCGGCCAAAGGTACGCCTGCCGCGGCAATTAAAGCGCGCGCCACCGGCTGACTCGGCGCCCGTACAGCTACCGTCGCACCGCCCCCCGTCACTGTTGTCGGAACGATATCCGATTTCGGCAATACCAACGTCAGCGGTCCCGGCCAAAATTCGGAAATAAGTCGGTCAACAAGCGGCGGAATTTCCTTTACCAAAGGCGCCAGGCCGTCGCGATCCAGCACATGTAAAATCAGCGGATTGTCGCTCGGACGTCCTTTGGCAACATAAATTTTTTTCGCCGCCTCACTATCCAAGCCGTTGGCCCCTAACCCGTATACCGTTTCCGTCGGAAATGCGACAAGGCCGCCGGCCCGCAGAATTTCGCCCCATGGAGCCACCTGCGGCCCCAGCGGCCGTGAGTGATCAATTATTACATACTTTGTTTTCATATCCGTTTCCACCAAACTACACGATCAAGATTCTGCAGATCCTGCCTGACGGCAGGTTCGCTGAACGCGTTCACTTCACGCACAAGAGCGCTTACCGCAGCCCCCTGCTCCGCGCCGATCTCCACCGCACAAAGTGCGCCTTTGCGCAAATGAGGTACCATGGCCGGAATCATTCGGCGGTAGATGGCTAAGCCATCTTCTCCGCCGCGCAACGCAGTCATCGGTTCGTTCCGCACTTCCGGCGCAAGGCCTTCAATCTCCCCATTGGGAATATACGGCGGATTGGACACGATGATATCAAATGTTTGATCGGCAAGGGAATGGAAAAGATCACTCTCGATTATTTCCACGCGATCGCTTACTTCCAAACGTGCCGCATTTTGCCTCGCAACCGCCAAGGCGGGGGCGGAGATATCGCAAGCGATGCCCGTCCATTGCGGACGATAGTGCAAAAGGCTCAAGATGATCGCGCCGCTGCCGGTACCGATATCTAATACCCGCAAAGGCGTTTCACCGCAGTGCTCCAGTACCGTTTCCACGAGCGTTTCCGTCGCCGGACGCGGGATCAAAACATCTTTTGTCACCACGAAAGGCAA
Source organism: uncultured Negativicoccus sp. (assembly GCF_902480485.1). Classification (NCBI taxonomy): domain Bacteria; kingdom Bacillati; phylum Bacillota; class Negativicutes; order Veillonellales; family Veillonellaceae; genus Negativicoccus; species uncultured Negativicoccus sp. The sequence goes on from NZ_CABSTC010000047.1 coordinate 5,082, forward strand.
GCGCATAAATTCTTTTTTACCGACGATCGCCGCGACGCTGTAGCCTTCGATGCGACATTGAATATATGTTTTCAGTCGGGCGAGTTCGGACGCTTCGAGCGGACGTTCAAAGTGCGTATACAAATACAGTCGATTGACATCAAGCACTTCCGCTACCAATAAGTCGGCATCCAAACGCGGGTTTTCGATTTCGTGCTTGGTAAAATACGCCACCAGCCATTGCAACATACGACCGATCGTCCAGAGCTCGTTCGCCATCAGTTCTCGCTTTCCGCCAGTTTGGCCGCCTGATCCGCGGCAATCAAACCGGATAATAATTCTTCCAAATCGCCGTCAAGTACCGCCTGCAGCTGGTAAATCGTTACATTGATACGATGATCCGTCACGCGGCCTTGCGGAAAATTATACGTGCGAATGCGTTCGGAACGATCGCCGGTTCCCACTTGACTTTTACGGGCAGCCGCCAGTTTTGCATCCGCTTCCTGTTGCGCTAAATCGTAAAGGCGCGCTTTTAGTACGCGCATTGCCTTATCTTTGTTTTTGGCCTGACTTTTCTCATCCTGGCAGGTCACTACCAGGCCGGTCGGCAAATGCGTAATGCGTACAGCGGTTTCCGTACGGTTGACGTACTGACCGCCGGCCCCCGATGCGCAATACGTATCGATGCGCAGATCCGACGGTTTGATTTCGATTTCCACATCTTCCGCTTCCGGTAAAATCGCCACCGTCACCGTCGATGTGTGGACACGACCGCCGCTTTCGGTTTCGGGCACGCGCTGCACACGATGTACGCCGCTTTCATATTTCAATTTGGAATACGCGCCGACTCCTGTGATCGAAAAGACGACTTCTTTATAGCCGCCCAAACCGGTTTCATTCCAATCGATCAAATCGCAATGCCAGCCTTGTGCTTCGGCGTAATGCGTATACATGCGCATTAATTCCGCGGCAAATAAAGCCGCCTCATCGCCGCCGGCACCGGCGCGGATTTCCACGATGACATTTTTCTCATCGTTGGGATCTTTCGGTAATAATAATATTTTCAACCGCTCGGCAAGTTCCGCTTTTGCCTGTTTATTCTCAGCGAGTTCCTCTTTTGCCAGAGTCAGCATATCCGCGTCCTGGTCTTTATCGTTCAGTAATTCTTCCGCTTCACGAATGCCGGCCACAGCTTTTTTGTACTCGCGAAACGTTTCGACCGTTTCCGCCAAGGCGGCGTGCTGTTGCATCAACGCGCGCCACTTTGCCTGCTGCGCGATAACGTCCGGGTCGCTGATTTGCTGCTCCAAATCCAAAAAGGTATCTTCCACCGTTTGTAATTTATCCTCTAACATATTCCTCCTGCGGCTTGGCCGCGTTCATCGCGGCAATGGCGACTTCGATCTGACTGTCATCCGGCGGGCGAGTGGTAATATTCTGCAGCCACAGTCCCGGTTTTACCAATGCCTGCACCAGCGAATTGTCGCTGCGCGCAGCCAGCCGAATCCATTCATAGGCAAGGCCCGCCACGACAGGCATCAAAATAATGCGGGAAAGAAAGCGTTCCCACAAACTTGGCCAACCTAAAAACGCAAACACAAAAATACTGACAATCACAACCATCAGCAAAAAATTCGTGCCGCAACGCGGATGTAATCGGGATTGCGGGCGAACATTTTCGACCGTCAGCGGTAAATTCTTTTCATAGCAGTAAATCGTTTTATGCTCTGCGCCATGATACTCGAATACGCGCTGAATATCTTTCGTCCGCGAAATGCCGTATAAATACGCTAAAAAGATCAGGAGCCGCAGGATTCCTTCCGCCAAATTCAACAAAACATGGTTGGAACCCGTTCCCGGGATAAATTTAGCCGCGTATGTCGGAATCGCCAAAAACAAAACCGCGGCAAATACAGTCGACACCGCCATCGTAATATAAATCTCTTTGTCGTCCAGCTTTTCGTCTTCTTCGCCCGCGACCTGCGCCGAAAACATCAGGGAGCGCATGCCGATGACAAGCGACTCGTAAAGCGCCACCATACCGCGAAGCAAAGGCTTGCTTAAAATCGGATACTTCGCGCCTAAAGGCAATACTCTGTCCTTTTTCACGACGATCTCGCCGCCGGCCTCACGAACCGCCGTGGCAACGTATTCCGGTCCGCGCATCATCACGCCTTCGATGACCGCCTGTCCTCCTACATAAGCTTTTTTCACCAAATTCCCACTTTCATTTTATGTATAAAAATAGACAGACACTGTGCGCGCCTGCCTACCCTTTTATTCGCTCTCTTTGCCGTATCGTTTATTGAATTTTTCAATACGGCCGCGCGCTTTCGCGAAACGCTGCTGGCCCGTATAGTACGGATGCGATTTGCTACTGATATCCACATTGACCAGGGGGTATTCGTTGCCGTCTTCCCATTTAATTGTCTGGCTCGACGTCATTGTGGAACGAGTCAAAAACGCGTAATCCGCGCCGGCGTCTTGGAATACGACCGGATGATATTCGGGATGAATTCCTTTCTTCACAGTTGCACCTCTTTTCTTAACATACTGACACTAAGATAGTATAACAAATGCCCATGTCAAATGCAAGATAATTTACGTACCGATATCTCATTTTATAGTGGACTTTACAAAAAAAACAAACGGCACCGCAGTACCGTTTGCGCAAAATTATTTTATTTTGCGTATTCCGCAAATGCCGCTTTCAGTTCATCCGGACGATTGCCGACGATTCGTTTTACTTCTTCGCCGTTCTGGAAGAAAATGAGGCTCGGTACGCCCATTACGTCCATTTGACCGGCGAGGTCGCCGCCTTCATCCACATTCACTTTGACAACTTTGATCTTGCCCGCGTATTCTTCTGCGAGCTTATCAACTACCGGCGTAATCATTTTACACGGGCCGCACCACGAAGCCCAAAAATCAACCAATACAGCGCCTTTTTCAGATTTTACTTCCGATTCAAATTCTTGTGCAGTGGTAATTTCTGTAATATTTGCCATTAGGTATCACCTCATGTAATATATATCGAAAAATATAGAAATCCTATATCAATATCATACCTACTTTCTTTCAGTCTGTCAAGTTTGTCCCTATTATATATGTATCAAAATACCGATACGGCAGGCGTTGTTGCACTTTATGCGAGAGTAAATTGAAAACAAAAAATCCGCCGTAGCGGATTTTTTTATTACGAGTAGTCAATAAGCCGAGTTCTGTACGTTTACACGTGACAATCATCTTTCTAGACAGCCGATTACTCGACTGTTCAAGCGACACACCCAAAAGGTCAGCGGGCAACTTCATCCCTTTTCTATTCGGTCTTGCTCCGAGTGAGGTTTACCTGGCCGACGGGTTACCCCGCCGCCGGTATGCTCTTACCATACCGTTCCACCCTTACCGTTGCCGGCGGTCTACATTTCTGTGGCACTATCTCTGAGGTCACCCTCGCCGGATGTTATCCGGCACTCTGCCCTGCGGAGCTCGGACTTTCCTCGAGCTTACGCTCGCGATTGTCTTTCGTACTCGTTTTGACAGTGTATCATGTTTCTGCCAGGTCGTCAATTTCCCCAAAATGAAAATATATCTGCCCGCACAGGATCAGCGACGATGTTCAGGCGAACGCCATCCGTCGCAAGCATTTGCGCTAAATAATCCGCCAGACGATCGGCAATTTTGATCTCCGTGTGGTAATGATGTCCGTCGACTACCACGATTCCCTGCGCCGCGGCACGCTGCGCCTCGTGGTATTTGACGTCGGCGGTCAAATATAAATCCGCGCCCTTCTGCACCGCGGCATCGGCGAATTCCATACCGGCGCCGCTGCAAAGCGCAACGCGTTCAATGGTTGCACGTTGGCCGGCATACCGCAATACCGGAATCTCCAAGGCGGTTTGAATTTTCTTGAGCACATCGCCCAGCGACAGCGCTTTAGGAAAACGGCCGATCCGTCCCAAGTAAGAGGTTTCCCGCGGTCGCTCCAACGGATACACATCATACGCCACTTCTTCGTAGGGATGCGCGTCAAGCATGGCACGGATCACGGTGTTCAAGTCATGTGCCGACACGATGGCTTCCACGCGTTCTTCCTCGACCGTTTCCATTTGTCCCGGATTACCCAAAAAAGGCTGCGCACCGGCTAACGGTAAAAAGCGTCCCTGTCCCTGTGTACTGAACGTGCAATGCGAGTAATCGCCGAGCGCACCGGCGCCATGATCTCCCATGGCGGCGCGGACTGCGTCTGCATGCGTTTGCGGTGTGAATACCGCCACTTTGTAAAACGGCTCGTTATGCGTCGGTACAAGTCCTTTCACATCAACAAGCCCGATTTGCTCCGCCAACAGATCATTTACACCCGCGGTCGCAATATCCAAATTCGTATGCGCGGCGTAGCAGGCGATATCGTTTTGCACTAAAAGTCTCACTAAGTCCGCGACCGGGTCTCCGGCGACCAATTGCTTCAACGGTTTGAACAGAATCGGATGATGCGCAACGATGAGGTTGATACCGTGCTCTTTCGCATAACAGATATTTTCTTTCGTGACATCAAGCGCCGTCAAAATACCTGTCACTTCCGTCTCCGGATCGCCGACCAGCAATCCTACATTGTCCCAGTCTTCCGCCAATTTCGGCGGCGCCCATTCTTCCAATGCCTGCATTATCTTTCGGATTCGCATTGCTGCAGCATCTCCTTCCACTGTGCGATATGTTTCTCCAATGAATATAATTCCACCTGTCGTGCCGCAGATCGCTCTTTCGCGTGCAATAGACCGTTGCGATGAGCTTGCGCGCGCTGAATTAATCGCTGCAGATGACGGGCTAGCAGCGGCGAGCGGCTTTCCCAAAGGTAGGGCCCGACCGCCGCGAGTTCCTCCGGCAGATCCTGCGTCCCGGGAACGACACGAATGATTTCATAGAGGTGTTTGCCTTCTTCGCAAAGCCATTCCCGATCAATTTTCAGACCGAGTTCCCGCAAACTTCGTCGCAACAGCGCCTGCCCCGTCATCGGCTGCAAAATAATAAACGCCATCTTTTGATATACTTCCGGCCGCGCCTGTAAAAGTTCCCGCATCAGCGGACCGCCCATTCCCGCCAAAATAATACCGTCCGCCTCGTCAGCCTGTAAAATTTCCAGGCCGCTGCCCAGACGAAAATCAGCCTGCGCGCTGCATTGCGTTCGGCAAAAATTTTGCCGCGCCGTTGCCAACGGGCCTTTCCGTAAATCGCTGACGATAACGTGACGCGCCCGCTTTTTTTCGAGCAGGTACAAGGGCACGTAGCCGTGATCGCTACCGATATCGGCTACGGTATCGCACACGGGCACGGCATCCGCAACGGTTTGCAAACGTGGTGACAACGTTATAGAAGGCGCTGCGCCATCCGGCATACAAGAACTCCTTTCGACAAAAAAGGACGACCGCAGTCGTCCTACAATGCAATGTGGTGGGCCCACCTGGGTTCGAACCAGGGACCGACCGGTTATGAGCCGGTTGCTC
>NZ_CABSTC010000048.1:0-10510 GCF_902480485.1 uncultured Negativicoccus sp.
ACCTATCGTGCGATTCGTCAGGGGCTTATGGAAGCCAGAGCTGGAGTCAGTGGCTCGTATGGAAAGAATGTTTTCTTTGCGAAATATAAATAAACATGATGAATAAATGAAAAAGGAGTTATTTATCGACCATTGATAACTTTACAGAGCAAAGAACGGAACAACATAAGGCCTTAGCGCTGTCTGCGTGGACAGAACGCATACCGCGCATTATAATAAACTTAGTGTTATTACGAAAGGAACGAATCTGCATGCAGGTACGGACGCATTCCCGATTATTATCGCAATGGTGCAGCGGGTTATTATACGCGGCGGCTTTTTTTATGCCCTGGTGGCAAATGGGGCTGGAGCTTTCGCTGTTTTCGGCATGCGCCGTTATGGCGGTGTTGCTTTGGCGTGAGCCGGCTCGATTGCGCGCCTTGCGTTGGCCGGGAGTGGCGCTCATGCTGTTTGCCGCTTGGGCGTATTGCACCACCTGGTTGGCGCCGGAACCTTCCGCCAGCGCATACAACTTTTTTTACCGCTGCGGCACCTACGCGGCGATGTATTTACTGGTGACATGGCAGTTGCGCACGCGGGAGCAGTGTGTGCATTTTTTGAGTTACTTGTTGGCCGGCGCCGTCATTGTGTGCGTCATCGGTATCTATCAGTATTTCTTCGGCGGGTTTGCCGGCTTTACGATGGAGTGGGTGGATCGCGAGCGTTTCCCGCTACTGCTGCGTCGTATGTACAGTACGCTGGGAAATCCCAATTTGCTGGGGGCGTACTTGCTGATGATCGCGAGCGTGCTGGCGAGTTTTACTGCGATCTATGAGCGCGGATATAAACGCTTGCTGACGGCGGCGCTTTTGTTACTGATTTTGCTGGTGTTATTATTGACTTATTCGCGGGGCGCGTGGGTGAGCATGCTGGTAGTGCTTACCGTTACCGCCATCATCTATGACCGGAGAGTCGCATGGGGCTTGTTGGCCGTGCCCGCATTTCTTTGGTTGCATCACGGACAAATTACGGAGCGCTTCATTTCGCTTTTTCACGGCGGCGATACGTCCGTGGACCTGCGCTTCGCATTTTGGCGCAGCACATGGCAAATGATCGGCGATTATTGGTGGACCGGCATCGGCTGGGCGGCGTTTCCGCTTGTGTATCCCCGCTATGATTACTATATGCAGGATCCGTCGATTGTGATTTACCACGCGCATAATCTGTACTTGACGGTATTCGCGGAGACCGGCATCATCGGTTTCGTATTATACATGTTGGCTTTTTGGGGGCATGGCGTCTTGGCGTGGCGCAGCTATCGGACAAGCGTCAGCCATCTTTCGCGGGCGTTGGCTCTGGGGGCGCTGTTGGCCGTGATCGGCATGAGCATCAACGGTCTGTTCGATTGCAATTTCTTTCACCGAACGGTAGCGCTTACGTTTTGGACACTATGCGCATTGCAAAGCACGCTGAGCCGCTTGGGGAGACGGTAAAAGAAAAAATGAGAAAGCTTAGGCGACGCTGAAAAATAAATGAATAGCTGATATAATAAAAGAGAATAACAAGGTTTACAATTAATCGACAATGTTTTTGTAATAATAATCGAATGACATTTCGAAGCGCCTTAGAAAGATTAGAAAACGAATAGTAACGATTGACAAGGTAAAATTCATCGACTATCATGTAGACGAATAACATGCGATGGTCTGGTTTACAAAGATCTTCGCAAAAAATACGGAGTTGGTCCACAAGGGAGGGGATTCAAGAATTTAGGAGACGCCAGATTTATCGCATTGCGGTACCGTTGACTATTTCTCTTCCCTCGAAAAGGATATCGTCGACGGCGGCGATATCCTTTTTTGTTTCTCGGAACTATGTACGGCATAGCGTGTTCCGTTGTTTTTTAAGGAGATGGTAAAGGAATGGATATTAACGACATTCGCGACAGAATTCGGTGTAAAGATCTGCTCGGCAAAGTCATGACCGCAGAAGAAGCGGCCGCCATGATTCACCCGAATGATCATATCGGTATCAGCGGATTTACACCGTCCGGTTACCCGAAAGCAGTACCACTCGCATTGGAAGAACGGATTAAGAAAGAGCAATTCAAAATTGATCTGTGGACCGGCGCCTCGGTCGGCCCGGAAGCAGACCAAGCTCTGGTTGAATGTGACGGTATGAACCGCCGCTTCCCGTACCAGACAAACTCTGTATTGCGTAAAGCGATCAATGCCGGTAAAGTGCACTACATCGATATGCACTTGAGCCACGTAGCGCAGCAAGTACGCGCGGGCTTTTTCGGCGAATTAGACTGGTGCATCATCGAAGTATGCTCGATTACTGAAGAAGGTCACCTGATTCCGACGACCGCCTTGGGCAACTCGCCGGTATACGTCACGGAAGCCAAAAAAGTTATCATCGAAGTCAACACTTCGCAACCGCTCGAATTGGAAGGTATGCATGATATTTATCAGCCGGCTAACCCGCCGCATCGCAAACCGATTCCGATCGAAGCAGCCGGCGACCGCATCGGTACTCCGTACATCGAAGTGGACCACAGCAAAATCGCTGCGATCGTACCGTGCGACATCACCGACAAAACACGCGCATTCGCCCCGATTGGTGACGACGCGAAGAAGATGAGCGGCAACCTCATCGACTTCTTGCAAAACGAAGTAAAACACGGTCGCTTGCCGGAAAACCTGCTCCCGTTGCAATCCGGTGTAGGTAACGTAGCAAACGCCGTAATCAGCGGCTTGGTTGATTCTCCGTATGAAAACCTGACCGTATACACGGAAGTTATCCAGGACGGCATGTTCGACCTGATTGATGCCGGTAAATTGACGATGGCTTCGGGCACGAGCCTTTCGCCTTCGCCGGACGGACTGAAACGCTTCTACAAAGGTATCAAAGGATATCGCGATAAGATCGTTCTGCGTCCGCAAGAAATTTCGAACAACCCGGAAGTCATCCGTCGCTTAGGCGTTATCGCGATGAACACCGCGCTCGAAATGGACATCTACGGCAACATCAACTCGACGCACGTATCGGGCACGAAGATGATGAACGGTATCGGCGGTTCGGGCGACTTCGCTCGTAACGGCGGCCTGAGCATTTTCTTCACGAACTCGATCGCGAAAAACGGCGACATCTCCTGTGTCGTACCGTTCTGCTCGCACATCGACCATACGGAACACGACGTACACGTCTACATTTCCGAAATGGGCGTTGCCGACGTTCGTGGCCTCTCGCCGAAAGAACGCGCTCGCGTGATTATCGAAAACATTGCGCACCCGGATTACCGTCCGGAATTGATGGACTATCTGGAACGTGCGGAAAAAGCTTGCGGCTACTCGCAAACCCCGCATATTCTCAAAGAAGCATTCGATTTCCATCAGCGCTTAGCCGATAACAAGAGCATGAAAAAACAGTAAGACCCGATCTTTTTTGGACTTACCCGCACCGCTGAAAAGACGGCTTAAGCTGCAGGCTGCGTTGTGGTTAGTCAGTCTCGCAAGAGACCGATATACATTTATATTTTTTAGGAGGATGATGAACACATGGCTAACGAATCCTTGAAGGCCAAATTGGAGGCATACGAAGAAACAGTTGCTGCAATGTATGCCAAACACCCGGAACGTCCGAACATGAAGCACAACAAAGTCTACACCCCGCTCGATATCGAAGGGTTTGACTATGAACGAGACCTGGATCTGCCGGGCAGCTACCCGTACACCCGCGGCGTACAGCCGACGATGTACCGCGGTCGTCTCTGGACGATGCGTATGTATGCCGGTTTCGCTACGGCCGAAGAATCCAACCAACGTTATCGTTACCTGATTGAAAACGGTGCGACGGGTCTTTCCTGCGCATTCGACTTGCCGACCCAAATCGGTTACGACTCGGACGATCCGATGAGTGCCGGCGAAGTCGGTAAAGTAGGCGTTGCGATCGATACGCTCGCCGATATGGAAATCCTGTTCGACCAGATCGACTTGGGTAAAGTTTCGACCTCGATGACGATCAACGCTCCGGCGTCCGTTCTCTTGGCGATGTACATTGCCGTTGCGGAAAAACAGGGCGTATCCTCTGACCAGCTGCGCGGCACGATCCAAAACGACATCCTGAAAGAATATGCGGCTCGCGGCACTTACATCTTCCCGCCGAAACCGTCGATGCGTTTGATCACCAACATTTTTGAATACTGCTCGCAATACGTTCCGAAATGGAACACGATTTCGATCTCCGGCTACCACATCCGTGAAGCGGGTTCGACTGCGTCACAGGAAATCGCTTTCACGATCGCTGACGGTATCGCATACATTGAAGCGGCATTGAAAGCCGGCATGGAAATCGACGAATTTGCAGGTCGTCTGTCCTTCTTCTGGAACGCGCACAACAACGTACTCGAAGAAGTTGCGAAATTCCGTGCATCCCGTCGTCTTTGGGCGCGTATCCTGAAAGACCGTTTCGGCGCGAAGAAAGACAAATCCATGAAATTGCGTGTACACACGCAGACCGCAGGCTCGATGTTGACGGCGCAACAGGTCGACAACAACATCGTTCGTGTAGCGTTGCAGACCGCGGCGGCTGTTCTCGGCGGCACGCAGTCCTTGCACACTAACTCCCGCGACGAAGCGTTGGCATTGCCGACGACAGAATCCGTACAAATCGCGTTGCGCACGCAGCAGATCGTTGCGTACGAATCCGGTTTGGCTGACGTAGTCGATCCGCTGGGCGGCTCGTACTATGTAGAAGCGATGACCAATGCGATCGAAAAAGAAGCGGAAGAATACATCCGTAAGATCGACGAAATGGGTGGCGCGGTAGTCGCGATTGAAAAAGGTTACATCCAGAAAGAAATCCAGGAATCGGCGTATCGTTGGCAGATGGAAGTTGAATCCGGCGACCGTATTATCGTTGGCGTCAACAAATTCCAAGTCGAAGAAAAACCGGTGGAAGGCTTGCTGAAAGTCGACGCTTCGGTTGGTGAACTGCAGTCCAAGAAATTGGCTAAAGTTAAAGCCAATCGCGACCAGGCAGCAGTCAAGGCTACTTTGGAAGCATTGCGCAAAGGCGCCGAAGATGAAAGCGTCAACCTGATGCCGTTGATCCTCGACTGCGTACGCACATATGCATCTTTGGGTGAAATCTGCAACGTACTGCGCGGCGTATTCGGTGAATACCAGGCGCACGCTACGGTTTAAGATACGCTATTGCTGAAAGGATACGGGAGGTAACCAATCATGGCAGAAAAATTAATTCGTGTAATTGTTGCAAAACCGGGTCTGGATGGTCACGACCGCGGTGCTAAAGTAGTCGCTCGTGCGTTGCGCGATGCGGGCTTTGAAGTTATTTATACCGGTCTTCGTCAGACTCCGGAACAGATCGCGGAAGCGGCTCTTTCTGAAGACGTTGACGTAGTTGCGTTGAGCTTGCTCTCCGGCGCGCACGGCACGCTGTTCCCGCGCGTTATCGAACTCTTGAAAGAAAAGGGATTGAATGACGTGCTCGTTATCGGCGGCGGCGTTATTCCGGAAGGCGATATCCCGGCACTGAAAGAAGCCGGCGTAAAAGCTGTCTTCACACCGGGCACTCCGACCACGAAGATCATCGAATTCATCAAAGAAAACGTTCATTAAGAACTGATAGACGGTACCGGCTCCCGCTACGGCGGGAGCACAGGTCCGTAATTGACCAAGGGGGGCAAAACCATGGATTTAATGAAGGAATTCTGGAATGGATCCAGGCTGGCCTTGGCGAGGTCTATCTCTGCAGTCGAGAACGAAGCAGACGGATATGTCGATATACTTCGAGAAATCTATAGTCATACAGGTAATGCGCGGATTATCGGTATTACCGGTGCGCCGGGCGCAGGCAAATCGACCCTGACCGACAAGCTGGTAAAATATTTCCGTAAACAAGGTAAGACTGTCGGCATTGTCGCAGTCGACCCGACGAGCCCGTTTAGCGGCGGTGCGATCTTGGGTGACCGAATTCGCATGAATGATTTGACATTGGATGAAGGCGTATTTATTCGGAGTATGGGTACGCGCGGTAGCTTGGGGGGACTCTCCAAGAAAACCGCGGATACAGTCAAGCTGATGGATGCATTCGGCATGGATGTCGTCTTGATTGAAACGGTTGGCGTCGGCCAATCCGAAGTCGATATCGTCAAGAATGCGGACACCACATTGGTTGTACTGGTACCCGGTTTGGGCGATGATATTCAGGCGATTAAGGCGGGCATTCTGGAAATCGGCGACGTATTTGCGATCAACAAATGTGATCGCGACGGCGCGGACCGTTTGAACGTTGAAATCGAAATGATGCTCGATTTGAACTCGGAAGAGGTGGATTGGCGTCCGCCGATCAAACGCACCATTGCCAGTCGTGACGAAGGCGTGGAAGACGTCATTGAGGCAATGGACGAACATCGTGAATTCTTGGAAGAGTCCGGTCTTCTGCAGGAACGCAGACACGAACGGACAGTAAACGAGATTATCGCGATGGTCAAAGAGCAAATCTCCCGTCACGTAATGGAAAAAGTTACGTCCTCGGGTGAATTTGATAACTACGTGGAACAAGTCTATGCAAGGAAAGTGGATCCTTACACAGTCGTTGAGTCCATCGTAGCAAAAGCTATTAAATAATTTTATTTTTTATTGCAAAAGGAGGAGTAAGCATGGCGAATTGGAAAGTTATGAACATCGACCATATCGGTATTGCAGTGGATGACCTGCAGAAAACGAAACAAGTTTTCCAGGAAACGTTGAACGTTCATCCGACAGCAGCAGACGAAACGGTGGAAGAACAGAAAGTTAACGTAAGCTTCTTCAAACTGGGTGATGCGGAACTCGAATTCTTGGAATCCACCAGCCCGGATGGCCCGATCGCCCGTTACATTGAAAAACATCGTAACGGCTTCCAACACGTTGCTTTGCGTGTTGACAGCATCGACGCAGCTCTCGAAGACTTGAAAGCTCGCGGTGTTCGTCTGTTGGATGAAAAACCTCGCTACGGTGCCGGCGGCTGCCGCATCGCGTTCTTACATCCGAAAGCTACGAACGGTCTTTTGATCGAACTTACGGAGCGTCAATAATAGGAGTATGCCGCCTCGATGAGGCGGCCTTCCCTACCATTATTCGGAGGTGTAAGAATGTCGGTAAACCAACAAAAAGTTGAATTGCTTCATAAAAATTTGGAACACGTCCGCATGGGCGGTGGCCAAAGCCGTATCGACAAACAGCACGCAAAAGGAAAGATGACTGCGCGTGAACGTTTGGAAATCCTTTTTGACGAAGGCTCCTTCGTTGAAATCGGCGCTTTGGTAAAACATCGTTGCGTAAACTTCGGCCAAGATAAAAAAGATCTTCCGGGCGAAGGTGTTGTTACCGGTTATGGTACCGTTGACGGCAAACTCGTTTACGCATTTGCGCAAGACTTCACGGTAGAAGGCGGCTCGCTCGGCGAAATGCACGCCAGCAAAATCGTCCGTGTCCTGCAGCTTTCGCTCAAAATGGGCGCACCGTGTGTCGGCCTGAACGATTCGGGCGGCGCTCGTATTCAGGAAGCGGTTGACGCATTGTCCGGTTACGGCCGTATTTTCTTTGAAAATACGATTGCATCCGGTGTCGTTCCGCAGATTTCGGCCATCATGGGACCGTCGGCCGGCGGCGCGGTTTACTCGCCTGCATTGACGGACTTCATCTACATGGTCGAAGGCACCAGCCAAATGTTCATCACGGGTCCGGCCGTTGTTAAATCGGTCACCGGTGAAGACGTAACGGCGGAAAAACTGGGCGGCGCTATGACCCACAACAGCATTTCGGGCGTATCGCACTTCATCGCGAAAGACGACGAAGACTGCTTGAACCAGATCCGCTATCTCTTGGGCTTCCTGCCGAGCAATAACATGGAAGAAGCTCCGATTGTTGACACGGGTGATGACCCGATGCGTATGGACGAAAGCCTCAACGCCTTGTTGCCGGACAACTCCAACGCAGCGTATGATATGTACGATGTTATCAAGAGCATTGTCGACAACGGTGAATACTATGATGTACTCGCTCACTACGCGAAAAATATCATTACCTGCTTTGCCCGCTTTGACGGACAAACCGTCGGCATCATTGCCAACCAGCCGAAATTTATGGCCGGCTGCTTGGACATCAATGCATCCGACAAATCCAGCCGTTTCATCCGTTTCTGCGACGCTTTCAACATTCCGCTCGTAAACTTGGTTGACGTACCGGGCTTCTTGCCGGGCGTACAGCAGGAATACGGCGGCATCATTCGCCACGGTGCGAAAATGCTGTTTGCGTACTCGGAAGCGACCGTGCCGAAAGTAACGGTAATTACCCGTAAAGCTTACGGCGGATCGTACCTCGCGATGTGCTCCCAGGACTTGGGCGCGGACCAGGTATTCGCTTGGCCGACTTCGGAAATTGCGGTTATGGGACCGGCAGGCGCTGCCAACATCATCTTCCGGAAAGATCCGGATAAAGAACAGAAGACGGCAGAATATGTGGAAGAGTTCGCGACTCCGTACAAAGCAGCCGAACGCGGCTTTGTTGACGCAGTTATCGAACCGAAACAAACGCGTCCGTACGTTATCAACGCGTTGGCCATGCTCGCCAGCAAACGCGAAGCCCGTCCTGCGAAAAAACACGCCAATATTCCGTTATAATCTCTTAGCGGCATAACGTAGTATAGGAAAAATCTAAAGAGAAAGGATGGGTGTGAATGGGAAGTGAATTGAATCCTTGGGTATTTATGCTGATCAACATGTTTATTGTATTCTTTGTGTTGATTATGCTGTGGGTGCTCATGACGATCATTCGACTTGTGGATCCGACCGGAAAAAAAAAGTCGTCTCCTAAACCGGTAGCGAAAGCGGCACCTGCCGCCGCGGCAGCAGCTGCAGCTCCGGCAGCAACGTCGACTGCGTCCGATAATGATGAAGTGGTTGCGGTGATTACCGCAGCAGTAGCAGCAATGGGCTACTCGAGCTCGCAAATTGCGTCCATTCGACCGGCCAAAAATACCGGTTGGACAGCAGCGGCGCGTCTGTCTGGAGTAGATAATTACTAAGCAATACCTTGTTTTGGAGAATTACTTTTTAGTAGGAGGATGTACAATGAGAAAATTTTCTGTAACCGTTAACGGTCAAGAATACGATGTAGAAGTGAACGAACTCGGCGCAGGCGCAGCCCCGAAAGCGGCTCCGAAAGCGGCTCCGGCTCCGAAAGCGGCTCCGGTAGCAGCTCCGGCTCCGGCAGCAGCTCCGGCTCCGGCAGCGAAAGCGGCTCCGGCCGGCGCGGAAACGGTAAAAGCTCCGATGCCGGGCAAAATCCTTTCCGTCGACGTAAAAGAAGGTCAGGCTGTTAAAGCCGGCGATCTCCTCTGTGTCCTGGAAGCGATGAAAATGGCCAACGAAATCTATGCTCCGAGTGACGGTACGGTAAAAAGTATCTTGGTCGCAGCCAATGCTACCGTACAAGCGGGCGACGATTTGATCGCGTTGGGCTAAAACCTCAACTTACCAGAAAACATAGAAGAGGAGATACAGTATGAGTGATTTCATAGTAGCTGTGACTTCGGTATGGCATGACAGCGGCATTATCGTATTCAGTATTGGTAATGCGATCATGATCTTTGTCGGCATACTGTTGCTCTACCTGGCATTTGTCAAGGAATTTGAGCCGTTGTTGCTCGGACCGATCGCATTCGGTTGTATCCTTGCCAACTTGCCGAAAAACGGTTTTGAAGAAGGCGTTTTTGCCCTCATTCATGCGGGCATTCAGTTTGAAATTTTCCCGCCGTTGATCTTTATGGGTGTCGGCGCGATGACGGACTTCGGTCCGCTGATTGCGAACCCGAAAACTCTCTTGCTCGGCGCGGCGGCACAAATCGGCGTATTCGTTGCCTTGGGTGGCGCGATGTTCTTGGGCTTTACCGCTCCGCAGGCAGCTGCGATCGGTATTATCGGCGGCGCCGACGGCCCGACTTCGATTTACCTGGCTTCGAAATTGGCTCCGGAACTCTTGGGCGCGATCGCGGTAGCGGCGTATTCGTACATGTCCCTGGTTCCGTTGATCCAGCCTCCGATCATGAAATTGTTCACGACCAAAAAAGATCGTCAAATTGTCATGGAACAGTTGCGTCACGTATCGCACTTTGAAAAAGTGGTGTTCCCGATCGCATCCACGATCTTCATCAGCTTATTACTTCCGTCTATTACCGCACTTTTAGGTATGCTGATGTTCGGTAACCTGATCAATGAATCCGGTGTTACGCACCGTCTGTCCGATACGGCGCAGAACGCGTTGATGAACACCGTCACGATCTTCCTGGCATTGGGTACCGGTTGTACCATGTCGGCAGAAAGCTTCCTGAACGTTCAAACCTTGGAAATCATCGGTTTGGGTCTCGTTGCTTTCATCGCCGGTACAGCAGGCGGCGTCATCTTCGGTATAAGGGGCGTGCGATTCTGGCGGCTGAGATTCGCCAGCGTGAGGCCATGATCGGC
>NZ_CABSTC010000049.1:0-10344 GCF_902480485.1 uncultured Negativicoccus sp.
CCCGATTTTCCGAACGCCGCTTGCGGCGTATTTTTTTATCCTCGTAAATAAAATGAAAAAGCGGAACTTTTTTCGTCTGTTATAATAATGCAGAAAGGAGGAGCGATGAGTACCACAACTTTGCATCAATATCTGCAACACTATTTCGGCTTTACATCATTTCGTCCGGCGCAAGCCGATATCGTGCAATCGCTCCTCGCGCGACGCGACACGCTCGCGATTTTACCGACCGGCGGCGGCAAGTCGCTTTGCTACCAGCTGCCGGCGCTCGTGCAAAACGGGCTGACGCTTGTCATCTCGCCATTAATCGCATTGATGAAAGACCAGGTCGACGCCTTGGTCGCCAACGAAATTCCCGCGACGTATTTGAATTCCAGCTTGGATGATGAAACGTATCGGGAACGCATGCGCGCGCTTTTGCGCGGCGCGTATCGGCTGCTCTATATCGCGCCGGAACGGCTGACCTCGTCGTCATTTCTCAATTTTCTCAGTAAACTCAATGTGACGATGTGCGTCGTCGATGAAGCCCATTGCATCAGCGAGTGGGGTCATGATTTTCGGCCGAGCTATCGCACTATCGCCGCCGCGTTGCAAACGTTGCCCGAGCGGCCGGTCATCGGCGCCTTCACGGCCACGGCGACGCCGCAGGTGCAACAGGACATCATGACGTTCCTGCAGTTGGAAAAGCCCGCGATTTTCGTGACCGGTTTTGACCGACCCAATTTGTATTTCGGCGTGGTCCGCGGCGCGAAGAAAAAGGATTACGTGCGCATGTATGTCGCGGCGCATCGCGGCGAAGCCGGCATTATTTATTGCGCGACGCGCAAAGCCGTCGATGAAGTGTACCATGATCTCACCCGCGCCAATGTGCCCTGCGTGCGCTACCACGCCGGCTTAAGCGAGACGGTGCGCACGCGCGCGCAAAACGCGTTCGTGCGTGACAAAGCGTCCGTGATCGTAGCGACGAACGCGTTCGGCATGGGCATCGATAAACCCGATGTGCGATACGTGCTCCACTACCAATTGCCGAAAAGCATTGAAGCGTATTATCAGGAAGCGGGCCGCGCCGGACGTGACGGCGCGCCGGCGGAATGCATTCTTTTATACAGCGGTCAGGACGTGCGTACGCAACGATTTTTAATCGAACAAACGGAACAGGAAACCGGCGTTATCGATACCGCCGCCCGTGATCGCTTGGAGGAAATGGAAGCGTATTGCCAGACGAACCGCTGCCTGCGCGCGCAGATTCTCCAACACTTCGGCGCGACCGACACCGCGCCTTGCGGTCATTGCAGTCAATGCGAAACCCCGACGGAAACCTGCGATGTGACGGGCGACGCGCGTACGGTTTTCAAAACCGTCGAAGAAATCAAAGAGCGCTACGGTATCGCGACCGTAGTTCGCATTTTACGCGGCGCATTGCAGGCCAAAGATCGCGCTCGCGAATTTGAGTACTGCCGCTACTACGGCGCGCGCAGCGGGGAAAGCGAACGCGATTTGCGCCGGGAAATCGAGCAGTATATCGCCGACGGTTATTTATATAAGCGCGGCGCCAAGTATCCGCTGCTGGCGCTGACCGTAAGCGGTGAAGAAGTATTGCGCGGCACGCAGACGGTGACCATGCCGATCCCGCAAAGTCCGCGCCGCCGCGGCGCAACGGCCCTGCCGAAAACGCACGCCGCGCCGCGTAAAGATCCGCTTTTCACTCGTCTCGCCGCGGCGCGCAAAACGCTGGCCGAAAAACGCAACGTGCCGCCCTACGTCATTTTCAGCGACGCGACGCTGCTCGAAATGTGCGAAAAGCGTCCGCAAACGCTGAACGACATGGCGCAAGTCAGCGGCGTCGGCCCGTTTAAACTGATTAACTACGCACCCGTCTTTCTCGATCTTATTCAAAACCATCCGGAGGAATCCCTATGAGCCTTGCCGATCAGCAATATCTCAACATTGTCGAAGCCATTTTGAAAACCGGCGCGCACGGCAACAACCGCACCGGTATGCCGGCCTATAAATTGCCGCACCAAATCATGCAATTTGATCTGGCGCGGGAATTTCCGATTCTCACGACAAAGTTTGTCGCGTTCAAAACCGCCGTCAAAGAACTGCTCTGGATTTGGCAGAAGCAGTCAAACGATGTGCGCGTTTTGCAGGATTGGAACTGCCACATTTGGGATGAATGGATGCAACCTGACGGCACGATCGGTAAAGCCTACGGTTACCAGTTAAAAAAATACGGTCAGGTTGACACCCTATTGCAAACGCTCCGCGAAAATCCGGAGAGCCGCCGCATGGTCGTGTCGCTTTGGAACGTGGAAGATCTGCCGGAGATGGCATTATACCCCTGCGCGTTTCTCACCATGTGGGACGTCGCTGACGGCCGCCTGAATTGCATGCTTGTGCAGCGGTCGGGCGACATGGGCCTCGGCGTGCCGTTCAACCTCACGCAGTACGCCGTGCTCGTGCACTTAATCGCGCGGCACGCGGGCTTGCAGCCGGGCTTGTTCACGCATGTCATCAACAACGCGCATATTTACGATAACCATGTCGACGCACTCACCGCGCAACTCGCGCGCCGTGATCAGGCGCTGGCGGCGCCGCGGCTGGTCCTCAATCCCGACGTGCAAAATTTCTATGAATTTACGCCGGACGATATTTATTTGGAAAATTATGAACATCTCGGCAAATTGGCCATGGAGGTGTCCGTCTGATGCTGCACATCATCGTCGCGGTCGCGAAAAATCAGGCGATCGGCAAAGACAATCAACTGCTTTGGCACTTACGCGATGATTTGAAACGCTTTCAAAAAATAACGACCGGACACCCGATCATCATGGGTCGTAAAACTTTTGAAAGTCTGCCGGGCATGCTGCCGGGCCGCGCGCACTGGGTGCTCACCCGCGACCGCAACTGGGCCGCGGCGCACCCCGAAGTCCAATGTTTCGCGAGCGTCGCTGAGGTGCTGCAAGCGCTGCAGCAAAATGAGGATTACTTCGTCATCGGCGGCGGCGAAATCTATCGCGCCTTTTTCCCGTACGCGGAGCAACTGCACATCACCGAAGTGGACAGCGAACCGGAGGCGGACACGTATTTCCCCGTGATAGATGAAACCGTCTGGGAAAAAACGCGTGTCGAAGAGGGCGAAGTAAATGCCAAAAATCCGTTGGCGCATCGTTTCGTGACTTACGTGCGCCGCGCATGAAAAAAGACCGCAACGCGGTCTTTTTTGTTTATCTTTTTTATGTAGCAAGCTATAAAGTCAGAACGGCTTTCGCCAAATAGCGGGCAAAATATTCACGATCCGTATCGCTTACCAGGAGCAGCACGCCCGCCAACTGATCATCGCGGCGAACAATGTAACACTGCGCATAGTACGGCAGCACCCAGCCGCCATCAATCTCAGGGGCCAGTCGCGCGCCCACGCGGTACATCACTTCATGCGCCTGCGTGACCCGCACGAGCGAATCAATCTCGCGGATACGCACATAAAGAGGTGGCTGCATTGGCATTGCGTTCGCACCGCGTAACTGCGGATTGTCTTTCACCATACTCGCCCAGTGCGCGGCGATTTGCTGATTTAATTTCGTTTCCAAGCCGTAGAGCATGACATTAAAATGCACCAATGTCGCGCGCTCCTCATCCCCCAATGACGAACGGAAAAACGGCTCGATCTCAGCGGGGTCGTCGATCGGCACGGCAAAGCTGACCAGCCACGCCGTCGCCAATCCTTCCGGCCGCTCCGCCTGCAGCTGGTAAACAAACCACCCCTCCGTTGGCGTCAAATTTTCATCGACCGCCGCCACTTGAGCCTGCGCAACTGAACCTTTCTGCGAATCCGTGAAGCCATCCGCAAGGGACGCCGCCGTGATCGTATCCGGCCATTGCAATGTGCCCATCGGCGGCACCGCGATGGGCGTCGCCGCGTACGCCGCCGTCGTCAGCGCGAGCAAGCCGCTGAGCAACCATGCCACTTTACGCATCGCGATCGCCTCCTATTCCCACATATCGGTTCCAAATTCGCGCGAAATACGCGTACTCCGTATCCGCCGTAATCAGCCACGTGCACTGAATATTGTCCGCTGTCTTGCGAACATCGGAAAATACGGCGATCGGCCAAACGACTCCACCCGTACCGATGACGAAGCGCATATGTTGTCCGTAGTAAACGCCGCCCTGCCCGTCACGATAACGAATCAGCGGCTGGTACGAACGCAGTGTCAATGTCGGCAGGAACGCCGCCGCCTCGGTGTTTTCCGCGATGAGCGACGCCTTCGCCAGATCCATTTGCGCCTGCATCTCTTCTTTCGTGCGCGGTTGCGTCAAGAGATATTCCGGCAACTCCCGCGCGTCGGTATTTTCAAACGCGGTGGCCCAAAACTCGCCCGCGCGATTTCCTTTCGCGGCTTGGCTCCGCGCCATGAGATCCAGCGGCACCTGCGCCGTCACCACGTACGCCACATGCACGCCGCGATGATCCTCCGCCTGCCACTGCGTCAACATCAGCGAATCCATTACCGCCTTGACGATACGCGGCGTAACTTCGTCCCGGCCTATTTCTCCACTGGCCGCGGCGGCGGATGAAAGCGCCGACGCGTACGCCGTTTTCAATACGTCGCTTTGCCACAGTTGCTTGCCCCAATAGCCGTCCGTCACGGCATGCGTTTTCACCGGCGCCGGCGCGTCCTTCGGCAACGCCGCCTGCGCACAACCGTTGCCCAACAGCGCCAGCGCCAAGCTCACGCTCCACAATATCCGATGCATGCCCACTCCTCCTTTATCGCGATGCGTTTTAATTTAATTTCGTTTCGCAGGATAATCAACCCCTGCATACTATCCGTCTCTTAGCGCTTTCATCATACTTAATCGCGTTTCACATCGCAAACGTAATGCATGCAACGAGAAAGTCAAAGAATGAAAGGCACACTGATCCGTTTACTTGTTTACTTTAATTTTTTCTTGATTATCGCCGTTAATGATCGTATACGCAATATCCCAGCCGTCTTCTCGCGGAAACAGTTGCACAATACATGTCACGACCGCTTCCATCGGCGGCTCGCCCGGTTTCGTGATCACCCGCTCACGGTAGCGTGCGCTTTGCTCCCAATACGGCTGACCGTTTGCCAAACGGCGCGTCAACGGCGTATACGCCGTGATTTTTACATCTATAATCGGCGCGAAATCGGCGCGCATTTGCAATATTTTTCCTTCGGCTCGGACCTGCATGAGCCTGGCGACAAAAATGTCCTCCGTCAACCGTTCATCGAGGCGCCGCACCGCGCGATCCAGTTGTTTTTGCACGTCGGTGCGACTTGGCATAAGCGTCGCGAGCACCTGCTTTACGGCTTCGCTCGGCGCCGGTCCCAAGCCGTCGCGCAAAGCCTGCGCGGACCGTTTCCCCAACGCCCGCTGAAACTCCGCAGTCGTCATGCGCATCATAAGTACATCCGCCACGTTGCCGTCGACAAATGCGGCTTGAAATACATCGGCATTTTGCCAAAATGTTTCGCGTTGCGCCGTCGTCATATATTGCTGCGGCGGCAACAAGCCGCTATCGGCATATTCCGCCAGCGCGCGAGCCAATTCTTTACCTGCGTCGGGTCCCCGCCAAGTCGATTGAAAATAGGTTTTTTTCATTTCCTGCTTGCGCGTTACGACTTGCGGTCGCTGCGCCTGCCAAGCGGCCTGCCAGACGGTCTGCGCCGGCGCGTTTTCGGTCGCGGTCGTAAGCGCCGCGGGTTCACTCGCGACGACAGGCGCCGCCGCGTAACTTGCGCCGGTCGTGACCGTCAAGGCTGCGAGTAATGCCGCGGTAAGATATGTCAAATGCTTTGCCATGCATTGCCTCCTTTTTCTTTCATTATACAGAATTTTACCATTCCGCGAACGAAAAAAGCGTTGCCGCGCGGCAACGCCTTTTTCAGTGCAGGCTGTCAACCTGTTCGTGAATCAATTTCTCTTTCAATTGCTGCAATTTCGGCGAGCGGTTAATTTCCAGTATCTCGGGGCTGTCCAGGCGCGTATATTCCGGCCAAAGCTGCTTGAATTGCGCGTCGGCATACGTCTTGATCGCATCGAGGCTCGGCAGTTCGTACACGAGTTCGCCGCCTTGCATGATCGGTTCCAGCATGCGACGCACGTCGAATGAATTCGCCGCCAATTTTTTGCGCCGCCACGGATATTCGTACGTAATCAGTTCGTAATCTTCCGCCGGAGAAATGTCTTCATCCGCCAACGTCAACACGTCGGTGATCAATTTCCCGTTGTCGCGATGGGAAATTCGGAACACTTCCTTGCGCCCCGGGTCCGTCATTTTTTCCGGCTGATCCGAGAATTTCATCTTCGGAATCAATACGCCGTTTTCTTCCTGTCCCGCCAATTTATAAATGCCGCCCAACGCCGAGGTGCCGTCCGCGGTGATAATCTTGGTGCCGATGCCCCAGGAGTTGATTGCCGCCCCCTGCTGTTTCAAACTCAACACGGTGTGTTCATCAATGTCGTTGGATGCGGTAATACCGGCCGTGGTAAATCCCGCCGCATCGAACATTTCACGCGCCTTGCGGGAGAGGTAGGCGATGTCGCCGCTGTCCAGACGGATACCGTATTTCTCCGGCAAGCGATTGGCTTCCTGCAGTTCTCTAAAGACGGTAATGGCGTTCGGAACGCCCGACTCGAGCGTGTTGTACGTGTCGGCGAGCAGCGTCGCGTTATCGTACTGCCGCGCGTATTCGCGGAACGCGGTGAGTTCGTCGGGAAAGCTCATGATCCAGCTGTGCGCCATCGTGCCGACCGCTGACAAACCGAAACGTCGCGCCGCTTCCACGTTACTCGTCGCGTTAAAGCCGCCGACAATGGACGCGCGCGCGCCATAATGGCCGGCGGATTCGCCCTGCGCCCGCCGCAAACCGAATTCCATCAAAAAGTCATCGCCCGCTACCGAACGCACGCGGCGCGCTTTGGTCGCGATCAATGATTCGTGATTCATGATCATCGTCAGACCCGTTTCGATCAACAGCGCTTGCGCTTTCGGGGCTTCCATTCGCAGCAGCACTTCGCCGGGGAACGCGATCGTGCCTTCGGTCATCGCGTAAATGTCTCCCGTAAAGCGAAAATCGGCGAGCCATTGTAAAAAGCCTTCGTCAAAGGTATGTAACGAACGTAAGTACGCGATTTCGCTTTCGCCGTACCGGAAATTTTGAATGAAATCGACCAGGTGTTCCAGACCCGCGACGACGGTGTACCCGCCACCAAACGGATTGTTGCGATACGTGCGATCAAATACGCAGGGCACATCATGCGCGCCGATGCGCCAAAGTCCCTGCGCCATTGTCAATTGATAAAAATCAGTGACCAAGCCTGTATTCATCATATCCCCTCCAGATGTTTCACTTATTATAACCGTCTGTGTCCGATTTCACAAAATGGAAGTAAAAAAAATCCCCTTATGCAAGGGGATTTTTTATGCGCTTTTTATTTCAAAAGATCGTTGACGTCTTTGCATTCTTTGTTGAGCGCTTCCGCTACGCCTTTGAACGTAACGTATCCGTCCAACGTGTTCAAACCGTTCGCCAGACCCTTGTCGTCTTTGAGCGCCTGTTTCCAACCTTTGTTGGCAATCGCGATCGCATACGGCAGCGTCGCGTTCGTCAACGCGTAGGTTGAGGTGTTGGCTACCGCGCCCGGCATGTTTGCAACCGAGTAGTGAACCACGCCGAATTTCATGCGGACCGGATCATCGTGCGTGGTCGGGCCGTCAACCGATTGAACCGCGCCGCCCTGGTCGATCGCCACGTCGACGATGACCGAACCCGGGCTCATTTCTTTGACCATTTCAGTGGTGATGAGCTGCGGTGTTTTCGCACCCGGAATCAATACCGAACCGATAACGACGTCCGCTTCTTTAACGGACTGCGCAATGTTGAGCGGGTTCGACGCGAGCGTATGTACGCGAGCGCCAAAGATGTCATCCAACTGACGCAAACGGTCGAGGTTGTTATCAATAACGGTGACGATCGCGCCCATGCCGACCGCCATTTTCGCCGCGTTCGTACCTACGGTGCCGCCACCGACGATGGTGACTTTGGCCGGTTGTACGCCGGCGACGCCGCCCATTAATTTACCTTTGCCGCCGTTGATTTTTTCGAGGAAATGCGCCGCTACCTGGATCGACATACGACCCGCGACTTCACTCATCGGCTGCAAGAGCGGCAAGCTGCGACCGTCACGACCGAGAACCGTTTCATACGCGATGCTGATGACTTTATGCTTCAACAGCGCTTCGGTCAATGCCGGTTCCGCCGCCAAGTGCAGGTACGTGTACAAGATCTGACCTTCGTGGAAGAGATCATATTCTTCCGCGATCGGTTCTTTTACTTTAATGATCATTTCGGAATCGTCGAACAGTTTCTTTTTATCCGCGACGATTTTAGCGCCGACCGCTTCGTATTCGCTGTCTTCAATGAACGAACCGAGACCGGCTCCCTTTTCGACGAATACTTCGTGTCCCGCTTCTACTAACGCGTGCGCGCCGGCCGGGGTAAGACCTACACGAAATTCGTTATTTTTGATTTCTTTTGCTACACCAATACGCATGTTGTAACCTCCTAATGAAATAGAGTATGCTATTAACAAAATTATTATACCACTATTCCGCACGCGCAAACAACATGACAACACTATTTTTCAAGCATTTTCTAAATTCGCATGCGATGCGATACATATAATAAAAATGCATACCATAAAAACAGCGTACTCTATTTTGCCAAAACAAAAAGCCGCCGCGGCGGCTTTTTGCAGATATTTATTTCGGATGTACCATCTCGGCGGGCACGACGATCTCATCGTACTCTTCCGCGGTGACATAGCCGAGGTCGAGCGCGGCGCTCTTGAGGTCGGTGCCTTCATGATGCGCTTTTTTGGCGATCTCCGCGGCTTTTTCATAACCGATTTTCGGCGCGAGCGCCGTGACGAGCATGAGCGAGTTCTGCACGTTTTTCGCAATGCGTTCGCGATCCGGTTCCAACCCTTCCGCGCAATGAACCGCAAACGAATGCAAGGCTTCTCCCAGCAGACGCACGGATTCGAGATACGCGTCGACGAGTACCGGTTTATACACGTTCAACTCAAACTGACCATGCGCCGAGGCCAGCGCGATCGTAGCGCTGTTGCCGTGAACGCGGCAGGCCACCATCGTAAGCGCTTCGCATTGCGTCGGATTCACTTTGCCCGGCATGATGGACGAACCCGGTTCATTTTCCGGAATCGTAATTTCCGCTAGCCCGGCCCGCGGTCCGCACGCCAACAAACGTATGTCGTTAGCGATTTTAAACGCGTTCATCGCGAGCGCTTCCAAGGCGCCGTGGCTGTACACGAATTGATCGTGAGCGGTCAGCGCGTGAAATTTATTGGCGGACGAAACAAAATCATAGCCCGTCGCGCGCGCGATTTCTTTCGCCACGCCTTCCGCAAACCCCTCCGGCGCGTTGAGGCCCGTGCCGACGGCGGTACCGCCCAACGCGAGGGGGTAGAGATGCGCTTCGCTTTCCTTGATCATTTTTTCCGCAGCTTCCAGCATCGCCGCCCAACCGGAAATTTCCTGGCCCAATGTCAATGGCGTCGCGTCCTGCAAATGCGTGCGGCCGATTTTGACAATGTCCATGAAATCCGCGCTCTTTTGCTCTAAAATGCGGCGCAGTTCCGCCAGCGCCGGATACAATTTTTCATGCAACGCCACGACGGCGGCGATATGCATCGCGGTCGGGAACGTGTCGTTCGAGGACTGCGAACTGTTCACGTCATCATTCGGATGAATCCGCAGCGAATTTCCCTCCGTGGCCAATTTTTCATTGGCGATATGCGCGATTACTTCGTTCACATTCATGTTGGATTGCGTGCCGGAACCGGTCTGGTACACGACCAGCGGAAATTCATCGGGCCATTGACCCGCTAAAATTTCATCGCACACGGTTTCGATAACGTCCGCTTTTTTCGCGTCCAATTTGCCGAGATCCGCGTTCACTTTCGCCGCGCATTTTTTCAATACCGCAAACGCCCGAATAATTTCCTGCGGCATTCGCTGACCGATTTTGAAATTTTCAAACGAACGCTCGGTTTGCGCTCCCCATTTCCGTTCCGCGGGAACTCGTACTTCTCCCATGGTGTCATGCTCTACTCGATAAGCCACGCCTTTCCCTCCCTTTAGCCATGCGGCGCCGACGCGTTCCGTCATCTGCGTAACGACGCGGTCGGGCGCGCATGATCCTCACCACCAAATTTTCAGATTTGGCTTAATTGTACGAGTATTTGAGATCGGAAGAGCGTCGTGTAGGGAAAGAGTGTAGATCTCGGTGG
>NZ_CABSTC010000050.1:0-10073 GCF_902480485.1 uncultured Negativicoccus sp.
AAATAGAAGTGTTTAGCCATAATACACCACCTAAAAAGGCCTATAATAAATAACGATAATGTTAAATTATCGTTATTTATTATAGGCTATCACATTTTATTGCTTATGACAAGTTGCTAAAGTACTCCTGTGCTTTTGTAATTTCAGTGCGCAAACGCTCTTCATCAATGGTAAGCAGTTGGCGATGTTGCATAACAAGCTTGCCGTTGATCATAACGGTATCCACATCCGACGATTGTGCCGCATAGGCAAGCAATGACGTAACATTATACTGCGGTTGCCAATGGAAGCCGCTGCGGTCGATTAAGATGATATCGGCTAAATTGCCTTCTTTCAATTCGCCGAGATCGCTATATCCAAGTGCATGGGCGCCCCCTAATGTAGCCAATTCCACCGCGGTTTGTGCCGGAATAGCGGTAGGATCGTAGGATACACCTTTATGAATTAATGCGGCTGTCTGCATTTCTTCCCACATATCAAGCTTATTGTTGCTCGATGCACCGTCTGTAGCCAAACCGACGGTTACATTCGCAGCAAGCATCTGAGGAATCGGTGCTACGCCTGAAGCCAGTTTCAAATTACTGCGCGGATTATGTGCAACCCTTACATTATGCTCCGCTATAATAGCAATATCGTCAGCGTCTACGTGTACGCAATGTGCGGCTAAGGTCGGTTGAGTAAACAGACCGAGTTGTTCCATATAAGCAATCGGACTGAGCCCGTGTTTTTCTCGGCAGGTTTCGACCTCCCCTTGCGTTTCGGATAAGTGAATATGGATTTCGATATTGTCTTTACCGGCGGCATCAATGACTTTTTCCAAATATTTTGCCGGACAGGTATATGGCGCATGCGGTCCAAGCATTACACGAATTAAGCCGTTTTCTGCTTGATGCCATTCATGGAAAAGCGCCACATTTTCCTGCAGCGCTTCCTCTCCATTGGGAGAAGTTCCCGCCAAGCCACGTGCAATATTACCGCGCATGCCGACATCAACAGCCGCTTTAGCCACCTGAGGCATGTGCATATACATATCACAAAACGCGGTGGTGCCGCCCCGAATCATTTCCGCAAAAGCCAACTGTGAACCCCAGTAAACAACTTCATCGTTCAATTTTGCTTCCGCCGGCCAAATGTGGTTTTCGAGCCAATCCATTAAGGCAACATCATCGGCATAGCTGCGAAATAATGTCATTGCGACATGGGTATGACTGTTAATTAAGCCCGGCATGGCCAGCATTCTCTTGCCATTTATTTTATTGTCAACATCCTCACATTCAAGATTTTTCCCGATTTTTTGAATTCGTTGGTCGCTTACCAAAATATCAACGTCGATTTTTATTTCCTGCGGTGTCCAAAGGTCCACATGCTGAATTAATGTGCTCATTCGGCACTTCCTTCCTCATATAAGTAAGCATATTGTTCAGATGTCAATGTATCAATGGCATAATGCATCGCCGCTAATTTAATCCGTGCGACCTTTTCATCGATAGCTTTTGGCATGACATATACTTTCGGCGAAAGCCATTCCGCATTTGTCTGTACATAATCTAACGCCAACGCTTGCAACGCAAAGGACAAGTCCATGATTTCAGCGGGATGTCCATCCCCTGCCGCCAAATTGACCAGTCTCCCCTCGGCCAAAACGAAGAGAGTATTTCCATTGGCCAATGTATAGCCTTTAATATTTTGTCGGGCCTCGAATTCTTTGTCAGCAATTTCACTGAGTTCACGCACATTTACTTCCACGTCAAAGTGGCCTGCATTACATAGAATGGCCCCATCTTTCATTAACGGATAATGGGCTTTAGTGATGACATCCTTACACCCCGTTACCGTGACAAAAATATCACCGAGACGAGCCGCTTTTTCCATCGGTAACACCGTAAAACCGTCAAATACCGCTTCGATCGCTTTGATAGGATCAATTTCCGTGATATAAACATGTGCTCCTAATCCTTTGGCGCGCATGGCAACGCCTTTACCGCACCAGCCATACCCCGCAACTACCACATTGCGTCCGGCAATCGTCAAATTAGTCGTCCGAACAATACCGTCCCAAGCGGATTGCCCGGTACCGTAGCGATTATCAAAAAGATATTTACACAGTGAATCATTGACAGCAACCATCGGGAATTGCAGTTTCTTTTCCTTATCCCATACGCGCAAACGCTGTACACCGGTAGTCGTTTCTTCGGAACCGCCCAAGAGGCGCTCCTGCGCATCTTTACGACTATCCAGAACAAGCGCCGTCACATCACCGCCGTCATCTAAAATCAGATGCGGCTTGTGGTCCAGAGCGTGGTTTAAGTATTGTGTATATTCTTCATCGGTACAACCGTGCGTAGCATATACGGTAAGACCTCGTTTAACCAAAGCGGCGGCAATCGGATCCTGCGTAGAAAGCGGATTGCTGCCGGTGACAATGACCTTGGCTCCGGCTTCCTGTAAAACCGTCGCCAAAAATGCCGTTTTTGCCTCCAAGTGAATCGACATAACTATGGTTTTACCTGCAAATGCTTGCCGCTTTGTTAAATCTCGCCGAATTTCCTGCAGCACCGGCATATATCTTTGTACCCAATCAATTCTTTTTTCGCCTTCCGCGGCCAGAGATAAATCTCGGATGATAGAATTCATTGTTTCACCTTCTCTTTTAATTTGGTGATTGCCTGCTTATATGGTGCGGTTAACACACCTTTTTCTGTAATTATTCCCGTCACCAATTCAGCGGGAGTTACATCAAATGCGGGATTCCAAACGGCAACATTTTGCGGCGCACTGCAAACCCCTTGAAATTGGCGCACCTCTTCGGCAGCACGCTCTTCAATGGGAATCTGTGAACCGTCCTTAAGCGTAAAGTCAAATGTCGAGCTCGGCGCTGCTACGTAAAATGGAATATTGTGATAATACGCCAACACAGCCAAACCGTAAGTTCCGATCTTGTTAGCAACATCACCATGCATGGTAATACGATCCGCACCGACGATTATGGCATCTATTTTTTTGTTTAAAATAGCGCTTGCGGCCATATTGTCACAAATTAACGTGCAGGGAATGTTATCTTTCGTTAATTCATACGCCGTCAGACGAGCTCCCTGAAGCAGCGGGCGTGTTTCATCCATATAGACCGTGATTAATTTTTTTTGGAGATGCAATTCACGGATAACTCCCAACGCAGTTCCGATACCTCCTGTAGCAAGTGCTCCCGCATTGCAGTGAGTAAGAATCGTTACCGGTCGATCAAAAAGTGCAGCGCCGTGCTTAGCCATCTCTTTATTTTGTGCAAGGTCATCGCTATCCACTTTTTGCGCTTGCAAAAGTAATGCTTGGTAAGCTGCGTCATATGACGCATTTTGTGCAAGCAGTGTAGCGTATATCTCACGCTGCAAATCCACAGCCCAGGCTAAATTGACAGCCGTCGGTCGCGCTTCCCGTAAAGCTTCGGTGGCAGCATTAAAGGTAGATTGTTGTGGGATGCTGTTTCCTGACGTTGCGCTTTCGGCAAATGCCAAGACGCAAGCATACGCCGCAGCGACACCTATGGCCGGCGCTCCACGTACAGCCAAGGTAGCTATCGCATGAGTGACATCGGCTGCCTTTCTGCAGGTGATATACACTTCTTCAGTGGGTAAACGTCGCTGATCAAGTAAGATGAGTGCGCCATTTTCCCAATATAAGTGTCTCATAACTTAATTCCCTGCTCTACTTTAAAGCCACCGTATTCTGCCATGGCATGCAATGCCGGACTATCAAATGCAGGGTCAAATGTCGTCATGACGGATCGCAGGAGTTTTTTCAGTTGCTCGCTATTTTTTTCCATAGCCTCTACCACTTCACTATGTGTGAGATTTTGTGGAGAAATACCGGCGGCAAAGTTGGTAACGAGCGATATGGTAGTATATGCGATCTCCGCTTCCCGAGCTAATGGGCATTCGGGTGCATTGGTCATACCTACGACATCACCTCCGAGCTGCGCATACATTTTAATTTCGCCGGCGGTTTCAAAACGCGGACCTTCTGTACATACATAGGTCCCTTTTTCATGTAACGGCAACTTTTCTTTCTTGGCGGCTTCTGCAACTATTTTACGTAATGTGCCGCAGTAAGGTTCCGTCAAATCCACATGCGCTACCGGCAAAGGAGAACCGTCATAAAAGGTGTGTTCACGCGACTTGGTAAAATCGAGCAATTGATCGACCAGTACCATTTCACCCGGCTTCATGTCCGGATTGAGTGAACCGACGGCGGTAGTCGCTACAATGGCAACAACATCAAGCATTTTCAAAGCATAAATATTGGCACGATAATTGATTTTATGAGGCGGAATCGTGTGATTGGCACCATGACGAGTCATGAAAATAATTTCTTTATCCATAAAAGTACCGGATGTATAAACGGCATCCCCATAAGGTGTCTTGATGGACGTTGTTTTCGTATTATTGAGAAACGCGGGGTCATATACTCCCGTCCCTCCAATAATAGCCAGTTTACGCATTAGGCCCCTCCTTTTCAGCAAAGGCAGCTGCTAATTCATCTTTGGTAAAAACATATTTTCGTTCGCAGTAGTGACAGACCAATTCCGTTTTATCTTCCTGCAGCAAAGCTTCCTGATCTTCTTTCGGAATTGTCTTTAACGCTGTAAGAAATTTTTCGGACGAACAGGTACATTCCCAAAGCACTGGTTTTTCTGCCAGTAAATCTACATGTAAACCATGGGAGAGAATTTCAATAATTTCTTCTTCCGTATGCGTACGCATCGCATTGGTAATTGGTCCCAGCTTTACCAAATTGGCTTCTATTTGCTGCAATGCTTCCTCATCACGATCCGGCATTGCCTCTACCAAAATGCCTCCGGCGGCTAATACCTGTACATCGCCACTTACCATCACGCCGAGACTTACCGCCGAAGGGATCTGCTCCGAAAGTGTTAGATAATAAGCCAGGTCTTCCGCGATTTCACCCGAGTGAATTTCAATAGCGCTTTGATAAGGCTGCCGCAAGAGAGAGTATCTTGTGACATACAGCATGCCCTGACCGACAGCTTGCCCGACATCTAATTTTCCGTGCTCGTTAAGCGGCAAATCGACCTGTCCGTTCTCCACGTAGCCGCGAACACGGTTAGTCTCATAGGCATCGACAAATACTTTGCCCAGCGGTCCGTCGCCGTCGAAACGAATACTTACGCCTTCCTGGTTTTTAAAATCAGTTGCGAGTAGCAATGCACCCGTCATCGCGCGTCCTAATGCAGCCGTAGCTACAGGAGAAAGATCATGCAATGCTCGTGCGCGCGCGACAGCAGAGGTCGTATACGCCACCGAGATTTTTAAACCTTCATGGGCCAGATAATGTTTAATACTATCTTTCCACATGTCATATCTCCTTCAATAAATTGCACATTTCCACGGCCGACATAGCGGCATCAAAGCCTTTGTTGCCGCTTTTAGTTCCAGCCCGTTCAATCGCCTGCTCCAAAGTATCAGCAGTTACCAAACCGAAAAGAATCGGTTTTCCCGAAGCAAGCGAAGTGGCGGCGATACCTTTGGCCGCTTCATTGCATACCAGATCGTAATGCGACGTAGCTCCTCGTAACACAGCCCCTAAGCAAATAACCGCATCTACGTCCTCTTTAGCAACAAATTTTTTAGCTACGAGCGGTAATTCAAACGCCCCCGGGCAGTACGCAATTGTAATGTTTTCCTCTTTCATGCCGTGCCGTTTCAGTGCATCCAATGCCCCGCTTAAGAGTCGATTTGTAATAAAATCATTAAAACGACCGACAACAATCGCCATTTTTAAATCGTCAGCAATCAAGTTTCCGTTGTATGTTTTCATATGTCACCTCGTTAAAAAATGTGCCCCATTTTATCTTCTTTGGTTTTTAAATATTCGCGATCAAAATCATTGGGCGGAATAACAATCGATTCTCGTGCAGTAACGGTAACCCCATTTTTTTCTAAATTATCGATTTTGGCGGGATTATTGGTCAACAACCGAATGCTTTTCACGCCGAGATCTTTTAAAATGCGTGCACTGAGCGAATATTCACGCAAGTCGGCAGGAAAGCCAAGCTGTTCATTAGCTTCCACCGTGTCGAAGCCTTCTTCCTGCAATTTATACGCACGAATTTTATTGACTAGACCGATGCCCCTTCCCTCTTGACGCATGTAGATAACGA
Source organism: uncultured Negativicoccus sp. (assembly GCF_902480485.1). Taxonomy (NCBI): domain Bacteria; kingdom Bacillati; phylum Bacillota; class Negativicutes; order Veillonellales; family Veillonellaceae; genus Negativicoccus; species uncultured Negativicoccus sp. The sequence goes on from NZ_CABSTC010000050.1 coordinate 6,173, forward strand.
CACCAGCGCCTGCGGCCTCAATTTGACGCAATGCCGCATGCAGTTGTTCGCCGCAATCACAGCGGCACGAACCGAATACGTCCCCGGTCAAACACTCCGAATGAATTCTGGTTAACACATCCTCCTTGCCGTTAATATCGCCTTTCACGATGGCCAGGTGGTTAAACGAATCCAATGTGTTTTCATAGACATAAATGGTAAACTCACCGTATGCCGTCGGTAATTTTGCAGTAGCTACCCGACGTACCATTTCCTCGGATTGCTTGCGGTATTCATATATTTGCGCCACGCTGATCATGGTAAGCCCGTGTATTTTAGCAAATTGCTGCAATTCCGGACGACGCATCATCGTTCCATCGTCTGCCGTGATTTCACAAATCACAGCGGCAGGATATAAATCAGCCAACTCCATCAAGTCAATGGAGGCTTCCGTATGGCCAGAACGTACAAACACACCGCCTTCCCGAACACGAAGCGGAAACACGTGTCCCGGACGGCGAAAATCGTTGCCTTTGGCCGCAGGATTTAAAAGTTCTTTAATAGTGAGCGCGCGATCATGCGGCGAAACGCCGGTACCGGTATGAATATGATCAACGGAAACTGTAAAAGCCGTTTGATGGTTGTCCGTATTTTCCTCAACCATTTGAGGAATCTCCAAACGCTCCAGATCTTTACTCTTCATCGGTACGCAAATAATGCCTCGAGCGGCCTTCGTCATAAAATTAATAGCCTCGGTAGTAGCAAATTGAGCAGCCATTACCAGATCGCCTTCATTTTCCCGCTTCTCGTCATCTACCACTATAATCATTTTACCGCTTTTTAAATCATTTAAGGCCTGTTGAATCGAATCCATTTACCTTACTCTCCTCAATCCAGAAAACCGTTTTGTATTAAAATCTTTTGCAGGTTTTCATCGGTATTTTTTTGACTTCTCAACAGATGATCAATGTATTTCCCCAGTACATCTGTCTCAATATTTACGATACTGCCATTTTGATATTCTCGGGTATTCGTTTGTTGCCAGGTATGCGGAATAATAGAGACCTCAAAGTAATTTTTCCCGGTTTCCGTTATGGTCAAACTCATACCGTCAAGCGCAATCGACCCTTTGGGAATAATATGCCGTAATAGTGCAGGTTCCACTTGAACCCGTATGCGGTGCGCTATTTCATCCCTTCGAATTTGGCTGACTTTGCCGATACCGTCAATATGCCCGGAAACAAAGTGACCGTGTAAACGTCCGTTTACCGATAATGCCCGTTCTAAATTAACATGCATCCCCAATTGCCACTTGGCCATCGCGCTATGTTGTACTGTTTCCGGCATGGCAGTCGCACTAAATGCCTGTGCTTGCACATCGACTGTCGTCAGACAAATGCCGTTAACAGCGACGCTGTCCCCTGCTTTAAGCGGCTCATCCCACGGCAGATGCGCAATGGTCAGCAAGTAGCTGGTACCGTTTCGTTCCAGCCGCCGTATCGTGCCAACTTGTTCAATCAAACCTGTAAACATCCGAACTCCTTTACTTCATAATGCAGGCGAATATCATCAGCGAACATTTGGGTATCTATTAAGGTATATCGCGGCGCATTTTGCAACGCCTCAATTCCAGCTCCGGCACTAATCCCTTTAGCCATCGCTCCACCGAACATAAGTGGCGCTATATACAGATAAATTTCATCCAAAAGTGCGGCTCGTAAAAACGCATCGATAAGTGTGGCGCCGCCTTCTAATAAAACGGTTTGAATCTCGTACTTTTCCAGGAGTAATTTGACACCTGCTCGGATATCCGGTTCGCCTTCGGCATTACAGGATAATAATTCCACATTGACTCCCTGCTGACGCAGTGCCTCAAGTCGATTTGGGGCAGCCTCCTGTGTGCAAAATAAAATTGTTCGTTCAGGCAACTGTGTAACTATCGTGGCGGTAAGCGGTAATCGTGCCGTTTTGTCCCAAATCACACGCCACGGTTGTTTAGGACGAGAAAAATCTCGCACCGTAAGCTGCGGATCATCGGCAAGTACGGTATTAATACCTACCGTGATGGCATCGCTAAGAGAACGCAAACGCTGCACATCATGACGCGCTTCTTTGCCGGTAATCCATTGGGATTCTCCAGTGACTGTAGCCGTTTTGCCATCCAGCGTCGTCGCCATTTTCGCCACCACCTGCGGTCGCTTTTGCTCAATGCTACGAAAAAAGCCGCGGTTAATTTTGCGTGCTTTTTCTTCACAAACGCCGCACACTACTTCTATACCGGCCTCTTCTAATATCTTGATGCCCTTCCCGTTGACTTTTGTAAACGGATCACAACATGCACAGACCACGCGTTTGATACCTGCCGTTATGATCGCTTGAGTACATGGAGGTGTTTTTCCGTAATGTGAACACGGTTCAAGTGTTACATATAAAGTAGCATCTCGCGCTGCTTCGCCTGCGTCTTGCAATGCCCAGATTTCTGCGTGCGGACCGCCTGCTTTTTGATGCCATCCTTCCCCGACAATCGTATGGTTTTTAACAACCACCGCCCCGACAAACGGATTAGGCCGTACGGCTATTGTCCCGATTTGTGCGAGTTGCAGCGCTCGCTCCATGTACAAAATATCTTCTGTCGATATATCAGCTTGCATAATATGCCTCCATAAAGAAAAAAGGACAACGTAAAAGTGTCCTTTTTTGTCCTTTCCCAGCCAGACTATACTGTCGGTTTCGAAATTTCATCGAATCAGCTTGCGCTTGCGGACTTTACCGCCGGTCAGGAATTGAGTCAATTGACCCTCACCTTGCCTCAAAGACACGACATATTAAGTTATTGCGAATTACGTAATGTACGAATCATCTCGGCACGATCTGCACTGTTAAATACAGCGGAGCCAGCGACTAAAATATTTGCCCCCGCTGCGATCAACGAAGCCGCATTTTGCGGTCCTACACCGCCGTCGATTTCAATCGACGCGGAGCTCTTCGTGCGTTCAATTAGTTCGGCTAAACGTTTTACTTTGGCAGTCACATAAGGAATGAATTTTTGGCCGCCAAATCCCGGATTGACGCTCATCAACAACACAAAATCAAGCGCCGGCAAAATATCTTGCAATACCTCTACAGGAGTAGACGGATTTAATACCATACCGGCTTGCATGTCGTACTTTTTGATCAGCTGCACTACGCGATCCGCATGTGGTTCTGTTTCATAATGAAAAGATACCATATCACAGCCGGCCTCATGTAGTGGTTCAATATAATCACTCGGTTGTTCGACCATTAAATGGGCATCAAACACTAAATCGCTGTGGGGCCGTAGCGCTTTGATCACCGGTGGACCAAATGTCAGATTCGGAACAAAATGGCCGTCCATAATATCCAAATGGACAATATCGGCGCCCGCTTGCGTTAGCATTTTCAACTCTTCCTGCAAGCGAGAAAAATCTGCAGAAAGTAAGGATGGTGCAATTTTTATCATCGATATCTGCCTCTCTCTTTTTCCAGCCACTCTTCTGCCAACGCTTGGTAGGAGTCATAGCGACTTTGTAAAATAGCACCGCTTTCTACCGCCCCTTTGACAGCACAGTGCGGCTCTTTTAAATGGCGGCAATCATCAAATCGGCATTGACCTAAGTAGGGCACAAAATCACGAAAACGTGCAGCAATATCAGTCACTTCACGCGGTAAGTAGGAAAGCGACGCAAACCCCGGCGTATCCATAATGAATGTATCCGGCGCCAGTCGCAGCAACTTGGCATGACGAGTAGTATTACGTCCGCGACCAATTTTTGAACTGACACTTTGCGTGCGCAGGGTGTCTGTTTGCGCCAAATGATTGATTAAAGTAGACTTTCCCACACCCGACGGACCGCAGCAGACGCTGATGTGTCCCTGTAGGATCGCTAGTAACGGTTCGCGT
>NZ_CABSTC010000051.1:0-9618 GCF_902480485.1 uncultured Negativicoccus sp.
CGGATCCGACTGGGCGCGGCAGCTCGAAGGCAAGAAGCTGGCGGAAGCTCTCGTGGACACCAATACCGGTGAAGTGCTCTTGGAAGAGGGCACGAAAGTCGGCAAGAAAGAGCTGAAAGCCATTAAAGACAGCGGCATGTTCAAACGCATGCCCGCTAACGATATTGAGGCCATTATTGAAGGCGTACTGCCGGCGCGCCGTGTAGAAAAAACGTTCGCGCAGAAACGCATTCCGGGGCTGCAGGAAATCTATGTCCTGAAGGGCGAAGGCGACGGCCGACACGAAGTTAAAATCGTCTGCAATAACGCGAACCTCCCGGACACGTTGCGTACCGTCGAACCGGCGGATATGATCGCCAATATTTCCTATTTATTGAATTTAATGGAAGATATCGGTCGTGTGGACGATATCGACCACTTAGGCAACCGCCGCTTGCGTTGCGTCGGCGAACTGTTACAGAACCAGTTCCGCATCGGTTTGACCCGTATGGAACGTGTTGTTAAAGAACGCATGGCGACGCAGGATATCGACAATTTGACGCCGCAGATGCTGATCAATATTCGTCCGGTCACAGCGGCACTGAAAGAATTTTTCGGTTCGAGCCAATTGTCGCAGTTCATGGACCAGACGAATCCGCTGGCGGAACTGACGCATAAACGTCGTCTTTCCGCATTGGGACCGGGCGGTCTTTCGCGTGAACGCGCGGGCTTTGAAGTTCGCGACGTGCACCATTCGCACTATGGCCGTATGTGCCCGATCGAAACGCCGGAAGGTCCGAACATCGGTTTGATTTCGTCCTTGGCGAACTTTGCGAAAGTCAACAAATACGGTTTGATTGAAACGCCGTATCGCGTGGTTAAACACGACGGCGATGATGTCACCGTCACGAGCGAAGTGCGTTACGTCACCGCCGATGCCGAGGAAAACCTCGTCGTGGCGCAGGCGAACGAACCGCTCGATGAAAATAACCGCTTTGAACACGCGCATGTCGCGAGCCGTCTGCAATCCGAGGTTATTGAAGTCGCGCCGCAACGCGTGGATTTGATGGACGTTTCGCCGAAACAGGTGGTTTCGGTCGGTACAGCCTTGATCCCGTTTCTTGAAAACGACGACGCGAACCGTGCCTTGATGGGCGCGAACATGCAACGTCAGGCGGTACCGCTGTTGCGTACGCAGGCACCGCTCGTCGGCACGGGCATGGAATACACCGCCGCCCGCGACTCCGGCGTATGCGTACTCGCCAAACGCGCGGGTACGGTAGAACGCGTCACCGGGAAAGAAATCATCGTCAAAACCGATGACGGCAAATTGGATCGTTACGATCTGATCAAATTCATGCGCTCCAACCAGAGCACCTGCATCAACCAGATTCCGCTCGTCTATAAGGGCGATCGCGTGGAAGCGGGCGACGCGCTGGCGGACGGTATGGCGACCGACGGCGGCGAACTCGCGCTCGGTTACAACGTGCTCGTTGCGTTTATGCCGTGGGAAGGCTACAACTACGAAGACGCGATTCTTCTCTCGGAAGAATTGTGCAAGGAAGATATTTACACGTCGATCCACATTGAAGAATACGAATGTGATGCGCGCGACACGAAGCTCGGCGCGGAAGAAATTACCCGTCAGCTCCCGAATGTCAGCGAAGATTCGTTGAAATATTTGGATGAAGAAGGCATCATCTCGATCGGCGCGGAAGTTCGTCCGGGCGATGTTCTGGTCGGTAAAGTCACGCCGAAAGGCGAAACCGAACAGACGCCGGAAGAACGTTTGCTGCGCGCCATTTTCGGTGACAAAGAACGAGAAGTTCGCGACACCAGCTTGCGCGTGCCGCACGGCGAATCCGGCAAGATCGTCGATGTTCGCGTATTCACCCGTGAAAACGGTGACGAACTGCAACCGGGCGTTAATAAACTCGTTCGCGTCTACATCGCGCAGAAACGTAAGATTCACGAAGGCGATAAGATGGCGGGCCGCCATGGTAACAAGGGCGTTGTCTCCCGCGTCATGCGCCAGGAAGATATGCCGTTCATGCCGGACGGAACGCCGGTTCAAATCGTACTGAATCCGCTCGGCGTACCGAGCCGTATGAACATCGGTCAGGTTTTGGAAACCCATTTGGGTCGCGCGGTTCAGGCGTTGGGTATGGAAATTCGCAACAACGATCCGGATCTGCCGCGTCGCTTGAAAGAATACGGTTACGATGTCGATAAATACGGCATGCCCGAACCGGATGTCGCCGGTATTCATATCGCGACGCCGGTCTTTGACGGCGCGTCCGAAGTCGACGTATTTAACACGCTAAAACTCGCCAATTTGCCGGAAGACGGCAAGACGGAACTGTTCGACGGCCGTACCGGTGAAAAGATGGACAACCGCGTCACCGTCGGTTACAAATACATGTTGAAGTTGCACCACTTGGTCGACGATAAGATTCACGCTCGTTCGACCGGTCCGTACTCGCTCGTCACCCAACAGCCGTTGGGCGGTAAAGCGCAGTTCGGCGGCCAGCGTTTCGGTGAAATGGAAGTATGGGCGCTGGAAGCGTACGGCGCGGCGTACACCTTGCAGGAAATCCTGACGGTGAAATCCGACGATGTAATCGGCCGTGTGAAAGCGTACGAAAAAATCGTCAAAGGGGAAAATATCCCCGAACCGGGTGTTCCGGAATCGTTCAAAGTACTCTTGAAAGAGCTCCAGTCGATCGGCTTGGACGTTCGTATTTTGAATGAAAACGGCGAAGAAGTCGTCATCCGTGAACTCGAAGAAGAGGACTTGCCGCAGGCGGAAGAAAATGAACTGCGCGAAGTCATGGAATCCGATGCCAGCGGGCAAAGCCGAACTTCCGCGGAGGCGGAAGATGCGGATAACGCACCGGAAGAAAATGAAATGAGCGTGGAAGACACGGCGCAGCAGGCTGATACCGCAAATATCGCCGCCGCGGAACCGTTCTTCACCGATACTGATAGTAACGACGCTGAATAGTGAAGGGAGCGGTAGATTTGTTAGATGTGAACGAATTTGATTCGATGCAAATCGGACTGGCTTCGCCCGAAAAGATTCGTGCCTGGTCGCATGGTGAGGTCACCAAACCGGAAACGATTAACTATCGGACGCTGAAGCCGGAAAAAGACGGTCTCTTTTGTGAACGGATTTTCGGTCCGACCAAGGACTGGGAATGCCATTGCGGAAAGTATAAACGGATCCGTAATAAAGGCGTCGTCTGTGATAAATGCGGGGTCGAAGTCACCCGCGCCAAAGTGCGTCGCGAACGCATGGGGCATATCGAATTGGCCACCCCGGTGTCGCACATTTGGTACTTCAAAGGAATTCCGAGCCGGATGGGACTCATCCTTGACGTCTCGCCGCGTTCGTTGGAACGTGTCCTGTACTTCGTGTCCTACATCGTGTTGGATCCGAAAGACACCGGACTTAAGAAAAAAGAACTGCTGAACGAAGCGGAATATCGGGAAGCGGTCGAAACCTACGGTTACAACTCGTTTGTCGCCAAGATGGGCGCGGAAGCGATCCAAACGTTGCTGGCGGAAATCGACCTGGAAGAACTGCGCAAAGAACTGCGCGCGGAAATGCAGGAAGCGAGCGGCCAGCGTCGTTTGCGCGCGATCCGCCGTTTGGAAGTCGTCGAAGCATTCCGTAAATCCGGCAACCGTCCGGAATGGATGATTATGAACTGCGTGCCGGTCATTCCGCCGGAACTGCGCCCGATGGTGCAGCTCGACGGCGGTCGGTTCGCGACCAGCGATTTGAACGATCTCTATCGTCGTGTCATCAACCGTAACAACCGTTTGAAACGTTTGCTGGAACTACATGCGCCGGAAATTATCGTGCGCAACGAAAAACGCATGCTGCAGGAAGCTGTCGACGCGCTCATTGATAACGGCCGTCGCGGCCGCGCGGTCACCGGACCGGGCAACCGCGCGCTGAAATCCCTTTCCGATCTCCTGAAAGGTAAACAGGGCCGTTTCCGTCAGAACTTGTTGGGTAAGCGTGTTGACTACTCCGGCCGTTCCGTTATCGTTGTCGGACCGGAACTCAAAATGCACCAATGCGGTCTGCCGAAGGAAATGGCGCTCGAACTCTTCAAACCGTTTGTCATGAAAGAACTCGTGGCTCGCGGTTTGGCGAACAACATCAAAAACGCGAAGAAAAAAGTCGAAAAAATTGCGCCGGAAGTATGGGATGTCCTTGAAGATGTCATCCACAAACATCCGGTTCTGTTGAACCGCGCACCGACCTTGCACCGCTTGGGTATCCAGGCGTTCGAACCGATCCTTTGGGAAGGTCGCGCCATCAAATTGCACCCGCTCGTTTGTGCGGCGTACAACGCCGACTTCGACGGCGACCAGATGGCCTGCCACTTGCCGTTGTCGGTCGAAGCGCAAGCCGAAGCGCGTACGTTGATGCTTTCCGTCAACAATATTTTGTCGACGAAAGACGGAAAACCGGTCGCGGTACCGTCGCAGGACATGGTCCTCGGCGCGTACTACCTGACCATTGATCGCTCGGAAGAATACAAAGATGAGCAAGGCGCGTTGCGCATGCTCGTGCCGGCGGCGGAATACAGCTTGATGGACGAAGAGGCGCGGAAAAACGCGATCTCGATCCCCACATTTGCCGACTACGATGAAGTCGTCATGGCGTATGACCAACATTTCATCGACTTGCAGCATTATATCTTCGTACGGATTCCGGAACACGGTCGTGTCTTGACTACGGCCGGCCGCCTGATTTTCAACATGGCGCTACCGGAAGAATTGCGTTACTATCGCGAAAATGAAGACGGACAAACGATGCTCGGTGTACTCATGGACAAGAAAGAGCTCGCCCGTCTGATTAATAATTGCTTCCGTCATTTCGGCATGACGCAAACCGCGGATCTTCTTGACCGCGTGAAGACGCTCGGCTTCTACTATGCAAGAAAAGCCGGCATGACGATTGCCATCGCCGACATCAAAGTGCCGGCGACGAAAGAAACCATTCTCGCCAAAGCCGATCAGCAGGTCGAAAAAGTGAACAGCCTCTTCAGGCGCGGTTTGATTACTGACGATGAACGCTATCGCAAAACGATCGACATTTGGAATGAAGCGACCGGCGATGTTACCCGCGAAATGATGCAGGGCTTTGATAAATTCAACCCCTTGACCATGATGGCGCAATCCGGTGCTCGCGGTAACGAACAGCAGATCCGTCAGCTCGCCGGCATGCGCGGCTTGATGGCCGACCCGTCCGGTCGGATCATCGACTTGCCGATCAAGGCGAACTTCCGTGAAGGTTTGACCGTTTTGGACTACTTCACATCGTCGCACGGCGCGCGTAAAGGTTTGGCCGATACGGCTCTTCGTACGGCGGACTCCGGTTACCTGACCCGTCGTCTCGTCGACGTCGCGCAGGATGTTATCGTGCGGGAAGAAGATTGCGACATTGTTTCCGTCGATCTCATTCGCGAACGCGGTCGACTCGCGGCTACGGCCAAAGAAGCGATCGCCGCGATGCAGGATAAATTGCTCGGACGTGTTCTCGAAACGGCGGTCACCGATCCGGAAACGGGTGACGTGATCGTTGCGGAAGGTACGAAACTTACCGCCAAAGACTTGCAGGCGATCGGCGAACATCTGATTCCGGAGATTGTCTTGCGCGGTTCGTACGCGAACACCGAAGAACACGAACACGTATCCAGTGAAAATACCGTTGTCACCTTGGGTCAGCCCGAAGACAACCTGCGCAAAAAATTGCGTAAGCACATGGTGGATCGCATGCTCGGCAAAGAACTTGTCGAAGATGTGGAAACCATTGCCGGTGAAGTTCTTTACCAAAAAGGAGAGAAACTCACCGAAAGCATGATTGAAAAAATCCTCGCCAGCGATGCCCGTCGTGTTGTCGTTCATTTGGACGAAATCAACGGCATCGAGGTCGAAGCGATCGTCGAAGGCGACGGCGTCATTGAACCGTTGCGCGACCGTCTCACCGGCCGCATCACCGCGGAAGATCTTTACAATAAAGATACCGATGAGCTTATCATCGCGAAAAACGAACTCATTGACGAGGAAACCGCCGCTGAAATTGAAAAACATTATGACACCGTCAAGATTCGTTCGGTCCTCACTTGCCAGTGCCGTCACGGCGTCTGCCGCAAGTGCTACGGACGCAACCTCGGTACCGGCCGCATGGTCGAAGTCGGTGAAGCCGTCGGCATCATCGCGGCGCAGTCCATCGGTGAACCGGGCACGCAGTTGACGATGCGTACGTTCCACACCGGCGGCGTCGCGTCGAACGAAGATATCACGCAAGGTTTGCCGCGTGTTGAAGAACTTTTCGAAGCGCGTAAACCGAAACGCTACGCGATCATCGCGGAAATCGGCGGCACCGTGCAGATCGAAACGCTCGAAGAAAACAAACAAATTCAAAAAATTCACATTACCGACGGCGGCGAAGAATGGTCCAAAACCATTCCGTACGGCCTGAAAATCGTGGTCGAAGACGGCGACACCATTACCAAAGGTGACCGCCTGACCGAAGGCTCGATCAACCCGCACGACATTCTGCATGTACTCGGTGTCCAGGCAACCCAGCGTTACCTCGTCTACGAAGTACAAAAAGTATACAAATCGCAAGGTGTTGAAATTAACGACAAGCACATCGAAGTCATCGTGCGTCAGATGCTCCATAAAATCAAATTGGAAGACGTCGGTGACACCGATATGCTGCCGGGCGATACCGTCGAAGCCAATCTGCTGGAACTTGAGAACAAACGCTTACGTTCCGAAGGCAAGAAGGAAGCCAGCGGCAAACATATCCTCTTGGGTATTACCAAAGCCGCGCTGGCGACCGATTCGTTCCTTTCCGCCGCATCCTTCCAGGAAACCACGCGCGTTCTCACGGAAGCTGCGATCAAAGGTAAAATCGATCCGTTGCTCGGTCTGAAAGAAAACGTCATCATCGGCAAACTGATTCCGGCCGGTACGGGCATGTCCCGTTATCGCAACATCAGTCTTGCGGAAGACAAACCGCAAATCGCTGAGGAAAGCGCCGAAGAAAGCGCTGACCAAGCGGCAGAAGCGGCAGCTGAAGCATAAAGTAAAATGAAACAAAAAGAGACGACAATGTCGTCTCTTTTTTTGCGGCTCAAATTCGCAATCATTGGAAAACCGTTTAGGGAATCAACAATGGCCGACGGTTGGCGGGAGCGCGTAATGTGAACGGAGGCATGGTTGCGACGCGAGCATATTGAAAAAGCATTAAAAAAGGTATAATTTAATATATAAAGAGCGCGCGAGCGGCTGAATCAATACGGGCGACGGGAGAAGTCGTTGGCAAAACATAGAATTAAATAAAGGCCGCCAAAGCATAGGACTTGGCAATGAAGTATAGAGACGAGGAGGTGCCGGAGTGATAAGCTATGAAGAATACAGAGCAATAGTTGTAGAGCAGTTTAGATATTATTGGAAAGCTTTAAGCGATGAAGAGGTGGAGGCATACTTCGAGCGCGAGGGAAACGAGATCACGAGGGAGAGCTATGAAGATGACGTTGAAAGCCTAAAAAGAGGAGAAATCATCGAGCGTGCACTAGAAAAGAGTTGCCCCGAATCGGTTGCGTATTGTTTGTCTTTGATGTATTAAAAGCCGCTAAAGCGAAATGCTGAGGCGGTTTTTTGTTGCACGAAAGGAGACACCATGCAAAGAATCGTAAAGACGGTACCCGATGCGCGAGGGAAACTGTACGCAACGGTCGGTGAAATGCCTACCGCGCTGACTACGTTTGGCCATGGCGTGAAGACGGAACCCGACCGGCAATGGATTGAATCCATATGGATAAGGCAAATATGGTAGTATAAATACAGAAAACAGTACTCGGAGGTGCGAGATGAAAAATTATTTTGACTTAAGCGGTAAAATTGCGCTCGTTACGGGCGGTTCATCCGGCCTTGGTATTCAGTTGGCCAAGGCACTGGCTCGCCAAGGGGCGACGGTGGTGGTCGCCGCGCGGCGGGAAGAGAAACTGCAGGAGACGGTGCGGGCGTTGAAAGAACTCGGCGCGGAAGCGTCCTATGTGGTGATGGACGTCATGTCGCCGGAAAGCATCGATCAGGCGGTGGCAAAGGTTGTCGAACAATATCAGCGCATCGATATTTTGGTGAATAACGCGGGCGTCGGGGCGAGTGTACCGGCGGCGGAGCAGTCGACAGAGGATTGGCGCAAAGTGCTTGGTACGAATCTGGACGGCGTATACTATGTGGCGCGCGCAGTGGGTAAACAGATGTTGAAGCAGGAATACGGTAAAATTATCAACCTCGGTTCGATCCATTCGGAAGTGGCGATGAAACCCGCTTTCCTTTCCGCGTACAGCGCGGCCAAAGGCGGCGTGAAAATGCTGACCAAGGCGTTGGCGGTGGAATGGGCGAAGCACGGCATCACGGTCAATGCGATCGGACCGGGTTATTTTGAAACGAATATGACGGAAGCAGCATTCCAAAGGCAATCGTTTCAAGATATTCTCGCGACGTATTCGCCGATGGGACGCGGCGGTCGACCGGGTGAATTGGACGGCGCGGTGATTTATTTCGCCTCCGATGCTTCGAGCTTCACTACCGGTCAGCTGCTTTGCATTGACGGCGGTTGGACGGCGATCTAAATAAAAAAGAGACCTTGCGGTCTCTTTTTTTGATTGCTTTGATTTACGCCAACGTATCGTATGTTTCCGGCGTTTTATCGGCGTTATCCCATTCCACGCTGAGGGTAAAGGGATACTCCTCATTGCATTCTTTAATATGGGGCGTGATGTTCGCGTTGACCAGCGGAATATCGGTGGCGGAACGGGCGGTGAGGTGCAGCACGGCGTGCGTTTCGTCCGGTTGCGAGACGGCAAGCGATGTGACGCTTTCATCGTAGGTCGCGTCAAACGCTTTGACAATCGCGAGCAAGGTGGAAAGCTGTTTGACGACAGTCAGATCCTCCGCGGTTAAGAGTTTTGCGAACTGGGCGAAGCGGCGCAATTTATTGGAAATGCCGTCCTGAAACGCCGCGATGAGCGCGCAGGTCGCCTGCTCGCGATGCGTGAGTCCGTACAGCGGCGAGTTCGCAATGATGTAAGCGCTGTGTTGCGCGTGGCTGTAGTAGTTGATCATCATGCCGACATCGTGCAAACGGCAGGTCGTTTCCAGCCATTCCCGATAGCGGGCGGGAAAACCGTGCAAGGGCTGCAAGCCGTCATACAGTTTCAACGCCATCTTCGTGATGTATTGCATTTGTTCTTCATTACCGAGCGGCAGCGTATTGCGGAAATTTTCCACGCTTTGCCGCAGCAGGCTTTCGGGGAAGTGCTGTCCCTGGCGGCGCGTCATGGCGTAGTAATTGTAGAACAGTCCTTCGCGCAAGCCGTTGCCGCTGATAATGAGTTGTTCTGAGCCCGTGAATTGCAGTAAGGTTTGAATCAAAAATGCGCCGGCGGTGATAATGTCCGCGCGATCGCGACCGAGTCCCGAGATCTGTGTGCGTTCTTTGAAGTTGCGGCTCGCGAGCATTTCTGTCATGTCGTAAATGGCTTCGGGCGCCATCGTATAGTGATGAAGTTTGGGAATGGGATAGGAGACCAGACGTTGATG
>NZ_CABSTC010000052.1:0-9584 GCF_902480485.1 uncultured Negativicoccus sp.
GAGCTTTCGTCATGAATGAAGTAGTGACGAACGTCGCCGGCGTTAACGGAATGAGAGATAAACCAGGGTGGTACCGCGCCACTGCGCCCCTGCAGGATATTTTCCTGCGGGGGATTTTTTATCCTCGAAGTAACGCCAAAACGGTTTTTAATAGAGAAAGGATGATATTCATGAAACGCTCCCAGGAATTAATTCAAGAAGAAAGTCATTATTTTGCGCCGGCCGGTCGGATTCCGTATTATCCGCTGGTCATTGATCATGCGCACGGTTCGACGCTGACCGATGTCGACGGTAACGAATACCTCGACTTGTTGACGAGCGCCAGTGCCTTGAATGTGGGGCACACACCGGAGCCGATCGTGAATGCCATTATCGCCCAGGTCAAGAAAATGATTCATTATACTCCGGCCTACATGTACCATGAGCCTTTGGTGCATCTCGCGAAAAAAATGTGCGAGATCACGCCGGGAGATTTTGAAAAACGCGTTATCTTCGGCTTGACCGGTTCCGACGCCAACGATGCTCTGATCAAGTTCGCCCGCGGGTACACGGGTCGTCCGTACATTATCTCCTTTGTGAACGCGTACCACGGCTCGACCTACGGTTCGATTTCCATGTCGGCGATCAGTCAAAACATGCGCCGCAAAATCGGTCCGTTGTTGCCGGGCTTCTACCATATTCCGTTTCCGGACAGCTATCGCGGCATGTACGGCAGCGCGGAACCGAATACGGTGGAAGAATATCTTGCGCCGTTGAAAGAAATGTTGGCGACCTACGTGCCGCCGGAAGAAGTGGCGGCGGTGGTTATCGAAACGTTGCAAGGCGACGGCGGCTTGTTGCAGCCGGTCGACGGTTACTTTGAAGCTTTGCAGAAGTTGTGCAAAGAGCACGGCATTCTCTTTTGCGTTGACGACACGCAGCAGGGACTCGGACGCACCGGCACATGGTGCTCGCTGGAACACTGGCACTTGGATCCCGACCTTGTCGTTTACGGTAAATCGCTCGCGGCGGGACTGCCGCTCTCGGCCTTGGTCGGACGCAAAGAGATTATGGAAAGTCTGGATCGTCCCGCGCATATATTCACGACCGGAGCCAATCCGGTATGCTGCGCGGCGGCGCTTGCGACTTTGCAATACATGGAAGACAATGATTTGCTTGCGGAAAGCACGCGCAAAGGCAGGATCGCGCGCGAGCGGATGGAAGATTGGCGGGAACGTTTCGACTGTGTCGGTGACGTTCGCGGCTTAGGCCTTTCGCTCGGCGTTGACATCGTCGCCGATAAAAAAGCGAAAACGAAAGATCCTCACGCCGCGCTCGTTATTTGCAACCGTGCCTACGAAAAAGGCGTCGTGATGATCGCTTTCGCCGGCAGCGTTTTGCGTTTCCAACCGCCGCTGACGATCACGGATGAAGAACTCAATAAAGCATTGGATGTTATCGAAGAAACCTTAACGGAATGGCAGGATGGCCGGCTCGCCGATTATGAAGTCGACGGGCAAGGCTGGTAAGGAGGGACACTATGGAACAAGTCAACTGGCGTAACGTAGTCAAGCTGAGCGGGGCGTACATCGCCTACCTCATCGGCTCGGGCTTTGCCACGGGGCAGGAAGTATTACAGTTTTTCGTTTCGTATGGCATGAACGGTTTGTACGGCGCGTTGATCAGTGCCGTTTTGTTCTGCTCCATCGGCGTGATCGTCATGCGCAAGGGACATGAATTGCAACTCGCACGGCCGTCACTGATTTTCCGTCATTACTGCGGCAATTACTTGGGACGCGCGATCGAGTATTTCACACTGCTCTTCATCTTTTCGATCGTCGTCATCATGATCGCGGGTTCGGGCGCCATCGCGGAAGAATATTTCGGCGTGCCGTCCGCGGTCGGTTGGCTCGGCATGGGCGTTGTCGCGATGATCACGGTGCTTGCCGGTTTGCGTCGCCTGGTCGATATCATCGGCGCGATCGGACCGTTTATCGTCGTCTTTACCGTCGCCGTCGGCATGTACACATTTTTCCATGATTTCAATTGGACGACTGCGCCGGTCGCGACGACGACAACCGCGCTCGCTGCCCGGCCGGTCGCGCACTGGTGGCAGGCGGGAGCATTATTCTTTTGCTACAACATGCTCGCCGGCATGGTCTTTTTCACCGAACTCGGCGCCCAGGCCTCGAGTCGTAAAGAAGCGGGTATCGCCGGTTTTTGCGGCGGCTTCTTCCTGATGCTGACAGTCGTCGGCATGCTGTGCGGCATGCTCGCCAACTTTGACGCCGTGATCGGTTTGCAAGTGCCGAATCTGTACCTCGGCGCGAAGATCAGTCCGCTGGTTGCTCTCGTTTTCTCCGTTATCATCATGCTCGGGATCTATTCGACCACCGCGCCGATGTATTGGCTGATCAAAAATGAATGCTTGAAAGTCGTTCCGCAGCGTTGGGAAATTGCACTGACCGTTGCGCTCGGCGTGGTATTTATGCTCGGCGGTTCGTTCCCGTTCGGTAAGCTGGTATCGCTCATTTATCCTTTTGTCGGCTACGTGGGCATCGCGCTGGTTCTTGTCGTCTTTGCCCGCACGCTCTTTAAAAACTCGTCCAATGACGCGGAAGGTGATGTAGAGACGAATTAAGAAATTACGACACTAAAAAAGCTCTCCCGAGGGAGAGCTTTTTTAGTTGTTTGGAGAATTAGTAAGATTAGGCTTCTTCCGCAACGGGACGAAGCACGGGGCGGGTAAAACCGAGACCGAGATCGCGTACCATCACGCGATCCGCTTTGGGATCCCGACCGCCGGTAGTGAGGTAGCCGCCGACCATAATGCCGTTCAAACCGGCATTCAAAGCGTACGCCTGCAGATCGCGCAAGTTTACTTCGCGACCGCCGGCGGTGCGGATCAAAGCCCGCGGCAAGATGAAACGGAAAACCGCAAACGCGCGCAGAATTTCCAGCGGCGAAAGCGATTTGTTGTTTTCAAAAGGAGTGCCTTTAATCGGATTTAAAATATTGAGCGGTATGGAATCGACACCGAGTTCTTTCAGCGCGAACGCCATTTCAACGCGCTGTTCATTCGTTTCGCCCAAGCCGAAAATCCCACCCGAGCAGACGCGAATACCGACTTCCTGCGCCGCTTTCAATGTCGTCAATTTATCTTCGAAAGTATGCGTTTGGCAAATGTCCGGGAAATGGCTCGGAGCCGTTTCAATATTGGAATGGTAACGGGTGACTCCGATATCTTTGAGTTGTTGTAATTGGTCTTTGGTGACGAGTCCGAGCGAGCAGCAGATTTCAATGCCCACTTCGGCACGGATGCGCTTGAGCGCGCGCACGATGTTTTCAAATTCGCGCGGATTGCCCTGGTTGCGTCCGCTGGTGACAATGGAGAAACGTACCGCGCCGGCCGCTTTGGCTTTCTTCGCGGCATCGACTAAGACGTCTTCATCGAGGAGGGGATATTCTTTCACTCCGGTATTGTAGTGAGAGGATTGCGCGCAAAACGCGCAGTTTTCCGGACAACGGCCGCTGCGCCCGTTGATGATTGCGCAAAAATCAACACGATGACCATTGTACTTCTGACGAATTTTATCCGCCATCGCCATTAAAAGCATCGTATTTTCATCGCTGGTGTTGATTAGGGAAATGCCTTCTTCTTTTGTAATTTCACCGCCGTCAAGAACACGGTCGGCCAGCGCAATAATTTGCGCGCAATTTGCGTCCATCATTCCACCCCGTTCATGCTACAATCATTTCCTTGCTTCTTGTGTTTACTTCTATATTTTAACCACATTAACAATATAAGTCAACAGTAAAAATTTTATCGGTTTACAAAAAAGATCTGCGCCGATAATTTGCGTTCTTTCTCTGTCATGTTTTACAATAAAGCTATTAATGGAGGAACACATGACAGCTACCAAAGAAGCGCCGTTATATTTGCGGCTGTATCGCGCGATGCGCGACAAAATAGAAACCGGTGTTTGGCCGGCCGGCATGCGGTTGCGTTCGGTACGTGCGCAGGCGGCGGAGCTCGGCGTCAGTAAATTTACCGTTGAACGTGTGTACAGTCGGCTCGCGAGCGAGGGCTATATCGTAGCGAAAAATCGCGCGCGCTTTACCGTGATGCCGCAACTGACGATCCGACAATCTCCGACGCGACCGCAGCCGCGCGCCAAAACCGAAGTCACGTATCGCTATGATCTGGCGCAAAGCGGCATGGATCGCGACGGCTTTTTATTCGCCGCGTGGCGGCGTTCACTTGCGCGGGTGTTCCGCGATGAAAAACGGTTGCTGCGTTACGGCGATATTCAAGGTGAGCGGGAACTGCGCGAAGCGTTGGCGCAGTACGGAGCCCAAGCTCGGGATACGCGGGCGTATGCCGACGACATCATCATCGGTTCGAATACGCAGCAATTACTGCGAATTTTAGCCAGCCTTTTGCAAACGGAGTACGGGGAAGTTTTGTTTGCGGAAACGGAATTTCCGTTGGGCGTGGATACGATGAGCGATGCGGGATTTACCGTGCGCATGTTGTACGGCGGACACGCGGAACTTTTGCAGCCGCCGTTGCAAAATGCCCGCAAGCGCATTCTTTACGTGTTACCGTCGCTGGCGTATCGCGCGGCGGATGTGATGCCCGCGCAGATCCGCGCGGAACTGTTGTCGTGGAGCGAGCGCACGGACGGACTGATTATCGAAGACGATTTTGACAGCGAACTTTCTTACTACGGCGCACCGGTCGCCTCGTTGCAGGGGATGGGCGACGGCACGCGCGTCGTCTATATCGGAGCGCTTTCCAAAGTGCTGCCGCCGTCGTTGCGTTTGGCGTACATGATTTTACCGCCGGACTTATTGAAACGTTTTCTGGCGCGGCGCGAGTTATATCGTCAGACGGCGTCGGTGGCGGAGCAGCTGGCGCTGGCGGATTTCATTGAGCGCGGGCACTTCACGCGGCAAATTCGCCGTTTGCGTAAACTGTACGCGGAAAAAGGAGAGCTGCTGACGAACGCATTACAGCAAACCTTCGGTGACGCGATACGGATCGACGCGCCGACCGCGGGCATTTATTTGCCCGTGTACGTCAAAACCACCGCGTCTTGTGCCGCCTTGGTTCGCGCCGCCGCTCGGCGCGGGCTGCATTTACGCCGGGTGAAACCCCAGCATAATGAACCTGCCAACGAACGCATGTTACTGCTTTCTTTCGGTGAAATTGAGCGTGACGATATACCCGACGTCAGCAGAATATTATACGCGACGTATCAAGATACTTTGAAGGAGGCCTGAGATGGCGAAACGATTTCGATTTATTCACTGTGCGGATTTACATTTAGGAACGCCGTTGGCTATCCGGGAAGCGCCGTCACGGTACTGGGAAAAAACATTGCGGGAAGCGACTTTTCAAGCGTTTCGCAACATTGTCGATACGGCGATCGAAAAGCGTGTCGCCGCGATTGTGATCGCCGGTGACGTATATAATTCGGCGGACCACAGCTTACCGGCGCAGCTGGAATTTTCGCGCGAGCTGTTTCGCGCGGCCAATGCGGGCATCAGCACGTTTATCGCGCACGGCAACCACGATCCGGTGAGCGCGTGGCAGGCGCAGGTGCCGTTGCCGCCGACCGCGCATGTGTTCAGCGCGGACAAAGTGGAAGGCTTACCGCTCGTGGTGGAAAATGAAACCGCCGCGATGATTTACGGCCGCAGCTACGCGACGATGCACACGGACGGTCGCTGGGCGCCGGATTATGTGCGCGGTGAAAGCGATCCGTACGCGATCGCCGTCATGCACACGCAGGGACCGAAAGCGGCGGCGGACGGGCCGTACGCGCCGCTCAGCTGGGACGAGATCCGCCAAAGCAGGATCGATTATTGGGCGCTCGGCCATGTGCACACGCGCGAGGTATTATCGGAAGATCCGTATGTCGTCTATCCGGGCAACGCGCAAAGTCTGACGGCGGCGGAAACCGGCCCCCGCGGCTGCTACCTTGTCGAAGTGGGCAGTCACGGCACGACGATGCTTGAATTTATCGCGACCGATGCCATTCGCTCGGAAACATGGGAGTTTTCCGTGACGGATCTGACGGACGTGGAGATGTTCATCCAAGCGGTGTTGACAAAGCGGCAGGAGCGTCGTCAGGAAGTGGGCAAACCCTTGCTCGTGACCTTGGTCGTGAACGGGCGCGGCGCGCTGCATCAGGTGTTTTCCGATCCGGCGGCGCGACAGTCCATTTTGGCGCGCTTAAATGAAGAAGAAGAAATGAAACATATCTTCGTGTATTGCCGCGCTCTTTTAGATCAGACGACGGCGGCGGTCGATTGGCAGGCACGGCGGGAAATTCCGGACGCGACGGGCGATTATCTGCGCTCGGTGGATCGACTGCGCGCCATGTCGCCGGAGGAGCGGCATTACGCGTTGCGACAGGCCGTCGCGGCGCGACCGGAATGGGAACGCTACGCGCGTTACTTCGGAGAACTCAGCGACGAACGCTTGGAAACGGCACTCCGTCGCGCGGAAATAACGGGTGCACAACGAATATTGGGGGACAACGGCGATGAAGCTGACTGATTTACAATTGCAACGATACGGCATTTATCAAAATGTTTCCTGGCAGCCGCCGGCCGCCGGACTGACCGTTATCTGCGGTGAAAATGAAAGCGGCAAAACGACGCTGCTGCAATTTGTGCGCGACATGCTGTTCGGTTATCGCCGCGGCAAACGGCGCGGCCGCAAAGGCAATTTGGCGGTCGAGCTTGCGAACGGTCGCGTGTATCGCATTCATCGCGATGAAGGGGAAACGAAAGTCACGGACGATCGTCTGGAAACTGTCATCGGCGAACCGGCGGATTTGTGGTGGAACGGTTTGGATCGCAATACGTATGAGCAGGTTTTCGCGATCGGACTGGAAGATCTGCAGGGAGCGGCGATTCTCGCTCAAGATGATGTCCGCGCCGGTTTTTTGAGCATGCAGGGCGGCGAGCAGCTGGCGCGCACGCAGCGGGAAGTGGCGAACGCGCGGGAAGAGTTGCTGGTGGCGTCACCGCAGGGCAAACGCGTCATCAATCAATTGTTGAACGATTGGCAAAAGGCGCAAAATGATGTCGCGGCGCTGGCCGGGGAAGAAGAAGAATTCGCCTCCATTCGTCGCGAACAAAACGAAGTCGATTCGCAAATCAAAGCGGCGGAAGAAGCCATTGCCGCACTCGATGTGCGCGATCGCACGATGGATAAACAGATCGGCGCGTGGGAATACTATCGGGAAGGCATCGAAACGAAACGGCGCCTGGATTTGTGCAGCACGATCGAACATTTTCCCGCCGACGGTAAAGAGCGCTGGAATAAATTGGTGCAGCGTATGGCGGATGTCAACGAGCAGCGCGAAGCGGTACAACAAAAACTCGCGGCGATTGCGCCGACCGCGCGGCAGGATGTGGTGACGCTTGAACCGGAGCGCGATGAAATCGCCACGCTTTATCGGGAAAGCGAACGTTGGCGCGAACTGCAACAAGAACAGGTCGCAAAAAACGAGGCGCTGGCCGCTTGGCAGCAGGAATTCGCGGCGCGCACGGAAACCGTGGCCGCGTGGCCGATGGCGGAGACTGCGAAACTCGGCACCGTCGACTGGACGAAAGGGCGGGAGCTTGCGGCGCAGTTGCTGCGACGTGATAACGAACTGCATTACTGGGAAAATGATGAGCCGGTGATCGAAGCCGCGCAGGAAATCAAAACGGATGACGTACCGCGCCTGACCGATGAAACTGAATTCCAAAAATGGGAGCAGGAAGGGCAGGAAATGCTGCTGCTCGCGCGTGAAAAGAAGCACTTAACCGATGAAATCGAGTGGTTGGAAACACTGCCGGTCAAGCGGTATTCCGCGTTTTTCTGGCTGGGATTTTTACTCGTTCTGGGCGCGCTCGCGGCGTTTTATCTTTACTTCACCGGCGGTCTCGGCATGGAAGCGCTGTACATCGTCGGCGGCGCGTTGGCGCTTTCCCTGCTGTGCTTTTATTGGAACTATCGCAAGAGCCATCAAAATGAATACCGTCTGACCAAACTGAACGCGCGACTGACGGAACTGCAGGGGCGGCAGACGGAATTGGCGCAACATCTGGAACTTGCCGTGCCGGAAACGGAAGGCGAACTCGAAAATTTCCGGCAGGAACTGGAAACGGCTCGCCGTGATTTTTACCGTTACCAAACGCAACTGCAGGCGATCTCCTGGCAGGCGGAAAGCGAACGCCGGCAACGCTTGGAACACGAAAAATGGGCCGCGCGCGGCGCGAAATTGCGCGCCGATCGAGAAGTTTCCGAGGAAGCGTGGACGAAGTGGCTGGCGGCTGAACATTTGCCGCCGACGGAGGCGACGGAACTCGATTTACGCCAGGCGCAATGGCAGGAACTTTTTACGGCCAAGGGCGAAGGCGAAATTTTGCGCGTGCAGTTGGAGCGGATTGACCGGCAATTGACCTCCTACACCGAGCGAACGGCATCGCTTTTGCAACGCATCGGCGAAACCGCGCCGGCGGCACCGGAAACGATCATCGAATTGGCGGATCGCTATCAGGAGCAGATGCTGCAATGGCAAAGTTTGCAGGAAAAAAATCGGCGCCATGAAGAATTATCTAAAGAAAAAGCTTTGCTCGATGAGCGCTGGACATTGTGCGAGAACGAAATGAACGCGTTGCTCGCGTTGGTGAACGCCAAAGACGCCGCGGAGTTCGTCGATAAAGTGAGCGCGTATGAAGAATGCGACCAGCTGCGCAAAGATTACGAACGCGTACGGCAAAATCTGCGACTGTACGCGGGCAGCGAAGCAGAATTTAACCGCCTCTGGCTACAGCTGGAAACCGGCGCGTATGAAACGTGGCTGGATCGGCGCGATCAGTACGAACGCTCGCTCAGTCAGCGCAAAACCGAACTCACGCAACTGCGCCAACGGGAAGGCGCGCTGCAAAGCGAATTGGCGCGTTTGATCAAAGACGATCGCCTCACCAAAGCGCTGGAGCGTCGCGCCCAAGTGGAAACGCAACTGCAGACGGCCGTGGACGATTACCTCGCGCTCGTCGTGAGCGAATACCTGCTTGATGAAGCGCGTCGCGCCTATGAAGCGGACGGCAAACCGAATGTGATCGCGCGCGCCGGACAGTACCTCTCGCAAATGACGAGCGGCCGCTACACGCTCGCGCTGACCGCTGAAGGCGTCGTACAGACTATTGACGGCACGCATGGCACGAAGGAAGCCGCGATCTGGTCCAGCGGTACCGGGGACCAGGTGTATCTCGCCTTGCGCCTGGCGCTGGCGCTTGCGTTCGGCGAAAAAACGGAACCGATGCCGATTGTTTTAGATGATATTTTCGTGCGCTTTGACGAAACGCGGCAGCGGGAAACATTACGTTTTCTGCTGGCATTCGCGCGGACGCGACAGGTATTGCTGTTCACCTGCCACCAACGAACCGCGGAATTGGCCAAAGAAGTGGATGCGGACAATCACGGCCATTACTATCGTTTGCGTTCCGGCACAATCAGCGCGGAATAAAATAAAAAAAGCGAAGACAATGTCTTCGCTTTTTTTTGTATCTTTTATGATCATCCGACGTAAAAAAAT
>NZ_CABSTC010000053.1:0-8863 GCF_902480485.1 uncultured Negativicoccus sp.
CCCCCATAACCGCCGCGTCCATTCTTGTTATCCCAAGCATAACAGGCGCCAGCAAAATATACCCGATAATCTCGAAGGTAGCCGGTATAAAGGACAGTAAAACAGCCGGCCTCCCCACTTTCTTCAGATCGGCTAAGTCCAAAGATAATCCCGCTCTGAGTAAAATGATGATGAACGCCATTTTTTTCAAATCTGCGGAAATAGAAAGTAATGCAGGATCTAAAACATCAAAAACAAACGGACCCAATACCATGCCGGTCATTAACATGCCAATGATTTTAGGAAGTTTGAGTCGTTGACAAATAGCCCCCATGGCTAAGCCAAGAAGAAAAACAAGTGATAATGATGTTAACATGAAAAATTCCCCCTTAAACGCAAAAAGCTGATGCCTTCTGCAACTAAAAGTAATTGTAGAAGTCATCAGCTTAATAAACGGTTTAGGTTACCCAAGGGAGAACTTCATTCCCTTTCATACATCTTTGGAATCGGATGCTATCCATTCCAAGGATGTATTCGACATATGATTGTTTTCGCCTCTTTAGAATACGGTCAGCAAATCTCCCACAGACTAAAAAGGTTTATAAATTCAATTTATTTCATTTCATATTATACCATTTTTTCGACTTATTTTAATAACTTTATTTCATTTATTGCCCTATTCGTATAACAAGATGACAACATGTAACTGCACTTCAGCACGCCCGCGAAAGGCAGCCTTTCAGCGCGTACGTACGCTTACAAAAAGATCCCATCCTCTGACGTCAGAGGATGGGATTTTTATTTACTCTTCTCTCCGATAGACCCATGTGTAAATCGCAGGCAGGAAGAAAAGCGTGAGGAGCGTCGCGATGAGCAGGCCGCCGGAGAAGGCGAAGGCCATCGGTCCCCAGAAGTAGGAACGCATCAGCGGGATCATGCCCAAGATCGCGGCGAGCGCGGTAAGCATGATCGGCCGGAAACGCATCATGGCGGCGTTGATGACGGCCTCGTGGAGAGGTTCGCCATCCGCGCGGTGCGTTTCGATCTGATCGAGCAGAATGATCGAGTTACGAATGATCATGCCCGACAGCGCAATGATGCCGAGAATGGCGACGAAACCGAGCGGTTTACGCGTCAATTGCAAGGCGATGATGGAGCCGATAAGACCGAGCGGCGCGGTGATGGCCGCCAGAATCATGAGTTTGATTTTGCCGAGCTGGAACATGAGGACCATGAGAATCACGAAGATCATGACCGGCATGACGACAACGATGGAGTGTACGGACGTATGACTGCGCTCGACACTGCCGTCATATTCGAGAGCATATCCCGTCGGCAGATTTTCACGGAAATCGGCAAGTGTTTTCGTGTAGATCCGCTCCGAAACGGTATCGGCCGGCGTATCATCGGCGACATTGGCGCGAATGGTAATGGTCGGCGTTAAGTTACGCCGCCAAATCATCGTATTTTCCGTGGTCGGCGTGAGCGTCGCGAATTGACCGAGCGGCACGTAACGGCCGCTGCCGACATGCACGGCAAGGTTCGCCAAATCGCCCAATTGCTGACGTCCCGGCGGCAAGCGGAATTTGACCGGTACGAGTTGATCGCCGAGGTAGGCCGATGATACCTGGTAGCCGGAAAGCTTGGTGTAAAGATCGGCGGCGACGGCGTAATTATCCGCGCCGAGTTGACGAATCCGGTCCTGATCGATTTTGACTTCGACGGACGGCGTCATCTGCGGCCAATCCATATTGACCAGACTGATTTCTTTATCTTTCTGCATCAATTGCACGACTTCATTGGCGTACTTCTGCAGTTGCTCTGTATCCGGACCGGACAGACGATACATGATCGGATACGGCGCCGGCGGACCGGTTTGAATCAAGCGAATATTGCTGCGGACATCGGGAAAATGATCCGCCAGCGCTCGCTCCACATCGGTTTGCAGGGAGCGACGCGCGTCGGTGTCGGTCGCGACAATGACCGTCTGCGCGTAGTTGGTGCGCGGCGGCACCGGTTCAAACGGTAAAATAAAGCGCGGCGCGCTTTCACCGATATAACTGGTAACGGACTCAACACGTTTGTCCCCGTAAAAATGAGCCACAAACTCGTTGGTCATTTTTTTCGTCGCTGCTTGCGTCGCACCGAGCGGCAATTCCGTTTCGACAATCAGTTCCGGTCGAACGGACGCGGGGAAAAATTCTTTTTTCAACAACGGATAGGAAATCGCCGCGATCAGAAACGCGGCAATCGTCGCGATCACAACCGTCTTACGATAACGCAGGACGGTTTCCAACGAATTTTTAAATCCGTTCAATAACTTCTTCTGGAACGCGCCCCAACGTGTTTCCTTTTGCTCATCCGGCGGCGTCACTTTAATCATTTTATAGCCCAATACGGGGCTGACGAGTACAGATGCGAACCAGGAAATTAAAAGCGCGATCGCAGTGACGGAAAAAAGGCTTTCCGTGTATTCGGCGACAATCCCTTTGGCAAGACCGATCGGGATAAACGCGGCGGCGGTAATCAGCGTGCCGGAAAGCATCGGAAACGCGGTGATTTCATAGGCCGCGGTCGCCGCATGCAACCGATCCACACCCTCTTCCAATTTGCGTTGCATCATTTCCACGACGATGATGGCGTCATCGACCAAAAGACCGAGCGAAATGATCAGCGCGCCTAAGGATACGACCTGCAAATCGATCGCAAAGTAATGCATGACGATGAAAGTAGCCGCGACAACGACCGGAATACACAGCGCGACGACCGCGCCGGAGCGCCACCCCAACGCGAGGAAGCTGACCACCAACACAATCACGATCGCCTCGGCAAGCGCCCGTGTAAATTCATTGATCGCGCCGGTGACGACTTCCGGCTGGTTGGTGACCTGACCGATCTCCAAGCCTACCGGCAAATCATTTTTATACTGCGCAATCGCCTCCGTCAATTCATCGCCGAGATTCAAAACGTTTCCGCCCGGCGCCATGGAGATCGCAACGCCGACGGCTTCTTTACCATTGAACATCATGACCGGATTTTGCGGGTCGGCGTACGCCTGCTTGACGGTCGCGATATCACCGAGACGAATGGAGCGTTCACCCATGTGAATGGACAAATTTTGAATGGCTTCCGCGGAATCCAAAAGCCCCGTGATGCGCAATGCGACATTATGCGAACCGGTACGCACAGAGCCGGCGGGCAACAATGTGCCCTGCTGTTGCAGCATTTGGAAGACCATGCGCGGATCGATACCGAGCTGCGCCAGTTTTGCTTCTTCCATTTCGATATAAATCGTCTGCTCCTGAACACCGAGCAATTTTACTTTTTGTACTTCGGGAATTTTCAAGAGCTCACGACGCAAAGTTTCCGCGTATTCCCGTTTTTCCTCGTAGGAAAAATCATCCCCGGTAAGCGCGTAAATCGAGCCGTAAACATCATCAAACCGATCATTCATGAACGGGCCGACGACGCCTTTCGGGAGTTCGCGCCAAACATCATTGGTGAGATTGCGCACATCGGTCCAGGTCGGCCGCACGCTTTCTTTGGGAAGATCTTCGCGCAACCAAACGTAAATGACCGTGGTATCTCCGTTGGTGAAGCTTTTGATGTAATCAAGCCCCGGCGTATCCTGCAATTTCTGCTCGATCTTATCGGTGACCTGTTCGTTCATCTGCGCGGCGGTCGCGCCCGGCCAAGCCGCGGCGATCGTCATCGAGCGAATCGAAAAGTCGGGATCTTCGCGCCGACCCAAGTCAAAGAAACTGACGATGCCGGCGATTAAGATCGAAACGATAAAAAAGTAAACGATGGGGCGGTGTTTAACCGCCCATCGCGCTAAGTTAAATGATTTCATATCCGGACCGCTTGCCCTTCCGTCAGATTTTGCGCACCGGCCACGACGACCCGATCCCCTTTATTGAGACCGGAGGTAATTTCCACCTGATCGCCTCGGTACGCCCCTGTCGTTACGTTAACAAGAGTGACTTTCTCATCCCGCACGACCCAAACGGCCGGCGTTTTGGATTGCGGCGCAAGCGCGCTCAAAGGCACCAGTATCTGTTCGCCGGACGCGCCCGTGAAATGCACTTCGGCAGTACTGCCGAGCGCTAATTGCGCCGGCGGATCGCTGAGCGTCAACTTCGCGTCATAGGTTCCCGTTTTCGGATTCGGCGCCGGTGAAACTTCGCGCATCACGGCGGTCGATTTTTGATCCGGCAACGCCCAGAACGTCACTTCGGCGGAGCTGCCCACCGGATAATCGGAAATATTTTTTTCCGTAAGGGAAATTTGCACATCCAAACTGCTGTTATCGACGATCGCCACGACCGGCATACCCGCGCTGACGACCTGACCGATTTCCGCCATGATCATGCCGACAACACCGTCACGATCCGCCCGCAAAGTGGCAAACGACGCCTGATTTTGCGCCCGATATAAAGCAGCCTGCGCCTGATCGTGCTGCGCTTGTGCCAATTGCTGTTTGCTGCGAACTTCGTCAATTTTCAACGCCGAAATCGCGTCTTGCGCATAGAGAGTTTCCATACGCGCGAGTGTTTTATTCGCGAGTTCCAATTGCGCGGCGGCGGCGTCGACCTGTCCCTGCGCCGCGTCGACTTGCGCTTCCACATCATTCGCGTCTAACGAAAATAAGGGATCGCCCGTTTGGACACGATCGCCGGACTGCACGAATTTATGCACGATTTTCCCCGGGATTTGAAATCCTAAAGGAGATTCCGTACGACCGTGCACCGTGCCGGAGAACGAATTTTCCGCCGCGGTTTCCGTCGCGCCGATAACCATCGTTTTGACCAATGGCGGCTGCACTTCGGCTGTCGAACTTTTGCCGCATCCCCACACCGCCAAACATAATACCGTCAACATTAACCATTGCCACCAATGCTTCATTATGCTGCCTCCATCTATCGTCTTTTTTCCACGGCGATTTTTTGTTTAGATATATTATATCAACCAGCCCTGTAAATAGCTAATTATTATCTCTTTCGCTTTTATTGTTTAATTTTTTATAAAATAAAAACGACCCCTCTCGGGATCGCTTCTATTTTCATTCAATCGTCAACTTCTTCGCCGCTTTGCGCGAGCAATTCGTCGTCATGCGGATCCAAATTGACTTCTTCCAACGGAATTAATTTCGTTTTATATTTCATCTTATACCAAAAATGCACGGCGAGGAATACCGGAATGCCGACGTACGCGACACTGGCGCCGTACCAGTCAATTTTCGGACCGGTAAAAGCGCTATAGTTTTGCCCCGCCATAACAACCAGGCACAAGACCAGCGCGAAAATCGGGCCGAACGGATACAGCGATGCTTTATACGGTAAATCATTCAAATCGTAACCCTGGCGAATATACGCGCGGCGGAAACGATAGTGGCAAATCGCGATACCGACCCAGGTGATGAAGCCCGCCATACCGCTGATGTTGATCAGCCAATTGTACGTTACACCGTCACCGATGAAGCTCGTCAGGAATGCCACAATACCGAACGCGGCCGTCGCAAACAATGCATTGGTCGGAATACCGCGCTGATTGACTTTCAGGAACATTTTCGGCGCTTTACCTTCCGCGGCCAACGCGTACAGCATGCGCGTCGATACATACACGCCCGAGTTGCCCGCCGAAAGTACCGCTGTCAAAATAACCGCATTTAAAATACCTGCCGTAGCCGGTAAACCGAAACGTTCAAAGACGAGCGTAAACGGACTGATGGAAATATTTTCTACCGAACTGTTTAAAAGGTTGGGATCCGTGTACGGAATCAGAAAACCGATGACCGTAAACGAACCGAGATAAAACAGCAAAATACGCCAAAAAATATTGTTGACCGCTTTCGGTACGTTTTCTTTCGGATTTTCCGATTCGCCCGCCGCGACACCGATCATTTCCGTGCCCTGGAACGAAAAACCGGCGATCATGAAAATCCCGAGAACGGCCGCCCAGCCGCCGACAAACGGCGCCTCTCCGACCGTCCAGTTCGTAAATCCGGGCGATTCGGCGCCGATGCCGAAAATCAACAATGCACCGACAAAGAGAAAGACGATAACGGTCATGACTTTCACGCCGGCAAAAATAAATTCACTTTCACCGAATAAGCGCGTCGACATATAGTTTAAGCCGAAGATCAGGACAAAAAATAACGCGCTCCAGACAATGGACGGTGTATCGGGAAACCAATATTTCATAATCAGGGCACTGGCGACCAGTTCCGCCGCCAATGTAATGGCCCAGTTGAACCAGTAGTTCCAACCGAGCGCAAATCCGAATGCCTCATCCACAAACCGTGCGGCGTATGTTCCGAATGAACCGGAAACCGGCATGTAAGTCGCCATTTCCCCCAAGCTCGTCATCAAGAAATACACCATGATACCGATGAGTGAATATGCGAGCAGCGCACCGCCCGGACCCGCTTGGGAAACCGATTCCCCGCCGGCCACGAAGAGACCGGTACCGATGGCGCCGCCAATGGCGATCATGTTCATATGACGTGCTTTCAGACTGCGTTTCAATTTCGGTGCATTCTCTTCTCCCGGAAGATAGCCGTCTGTCAAATGAGGTTCCGCCATCTGTCATCACCTTCTTTTCATTTTTTATTAGGTCAATTATAGCATTAGAGTCTGAAAATGCAAGCCAAAATACTTTTTTTCCATAAAGATTCCTTTTGGTTATTATTTTTCTCTGCAGTTCAGTGTTTTTTCTCTTGTTTCCATCGATTTTGACAGGAGTTTAATGACGTAATATACGTATATGGTAGTCGTTTCTTATTATCGTGCTTTTTATGTCTATATATGGTACTAATCCATTTTTAATCGCTTTTATTTCTCTTGCGGCGAGGATATTTTGTCATATATCAATGAATCCATCTGAATCACGCGCGCAAGTTTACCTGAAAAATCGCATAAAAAAACGGCCGAAGCCGTTTTTTACAGATCGAGGTTGGTAACATTTTTAGCGTTTTCCTGAATGAAACGACGGCGCGGTTCCACTTTGTCGCCCATCAGTACGGTGAAAATCCGATCCGCCGCCATGGCATCATCCATACCGACCTGCAACAGCGTGCGATACTGCGGATTCATCGTCGTATCCCAAAGTTGTTCGGAGTCCATTTCACCGAGACCTTTGTAACGCTGCACGGTGATATTTTCCCGGCCGACCTCATCCAGTTTTTGCGCCAATTCTTCGTCACTGTACATGTACCATTTGCTGCGTCCTTTGCGCAATTGATACAGCGGCGGCTGCGCGATATAAATGTGCCCCTCTTCCAGTAACGGGGTAAGGTAGCGGTAGAAGAATGTCAACAGCAAGGTACGAATATGCGCGCCGTCGACATCGGCATCCGTCATGATGATAATTTTATAGTAACGCAATTTACTGAGATCAAATTCCGGTCCGATACCGGTACCGAACGCGGTGATCATCGAGCGGATTTCTTCATTATTCAAAATGCGATCCAGGCGCGCTTTTTCGACGTTCAAAATTTTACCGCGCAAGGGCAAAATCGCTTGGAAACGACGATCACGGCCGGATTTCGCAGAGCCGCCCGCGCTGTCACCTTCGACGAGGTAAATTTCCGTCATTTCCGGATTGCGTTCGGAGCAGTCGGCAAGTTTACCTGGCAAGCTTGAAACTTCGAGCGCGTTTTTACGGCGCGTCAATTCGCGTGCTTTGCGGGCCGCCTCGCGAGCGCGGCTGGCCAGCAGCGCTTTTTCAATAATTTTTTTGCCGTCGGCGGGATGTTCTTCCAGGTAAACGCGCAGGCCTTCCGAAATCAACGTATCGGCAATCCCTTTAACTTCGCTGTTGCCGAGCTTCGTTTTCGTCTGCCCTTCGAACTGCGGATTGGGGACTTTCACGCTGATAACGGCGGTTAACCCTTCGCGCACATCGTCACCGGAAAGATTTTCTTCATTTTCTTTAATCAGACCCGAACGCCGCGCATAATCGTTAATGGTGCGCGTCAACGCGGCGCGAAAGCCGGATAAATGCGTACCGCCTTCAATAGTATTAATATTATTGGCGAACGAGTAGACATTTTCACTGAAACCGTCATTGTACTGCATGGCGATTTCGATAAAAATGCCGTCGCGATCCCCTTCAAAGTCAATCACATTCGGATGAATCGTCGATTTATTCGTATTTAAATATTTGACGAAGGATTTCAGACCGCCTTCGTAATGGTAGCTTTCGGAATATTTTTCATCGTCGCGTTCGTCCGTTAACGTAATGCGCAATCCTTTATTTAAGAACGCGAGTTCGCGGAAACGCGACGCGAGCGTGTCGAATGAAAATTCCACGCCTTCTTTGAAAATTTCTTTGTCCGGCAAAAAAGTAACTTTGGTACCGGTGGTTTCGACATTTCCGTAAGAACGCAACGGTTCGCTGATATGACCGCGGGCGAAAACGATTTCATGTATTTTACCGTCACGCTGCACTTGTACGTCCATTTTTTCGGACAAGGCGTTGACGACAGATACGCCGACGCCGTGCAAACCGCCGGAGATCGTGTAGCCGCCGCCGCCGAATTTACCGCCGGCGTGGAGCACCGTCAACACGACTTCGATCGCGGGACGACCGGTTTTATGCATGTCGACAGGAATGCCGCGGCCGTCATCGACCACGGTCACGCTGTTATCCGGATGAATCGTGACTTCAATATGAGTACAGAAACCGGCCAACGCTTCGTCGATGGAGTTATCTACCACTTCATACACCAAATGGTGCAGACCGCGCGACGAAGTATCACCGATGTACATCCCCGGACGTTTGCGAACGGCCTCCAACCCTTCCAGGACTTGAATATCCTGCGCGCCGTAGCCGGCTTTACGAGTATTTGCTGCCATAGTTTCCTCTTTTCAAAAATTTATTC
>NZ_CABSTC010000054.1:0-8662 GCF_902480485.1 uncultured Negativicoccus sp.
GTGGATCGCAAGTCGAGCGTCACGGTGGACCTACTGCGGCTGGGAGTGATGGACAAATCTTCTTCAATGATCGCACGATTTTTTTCCAAGGTATTTAAAACACCGGATCCTACTGTACCCAGTCCTAAAATACCAATATATATTGATTCCATCGCCGCCTCCTTATTCGTGTCCGATCAAAGTTATTTCCTTAACACCTTTAATCCGACCGATACGTCTGATAATATCCTCGACGCTTATCTTCATATGCCTCGTTTCAAATGACATCGTTACATTGGCGATATCCTGCAGTGGAATTCCCTGGTTAATAGTGATAATACTTCCATTTTCCCGTGCGATTAATTGCAATACGCGAGACAATACGCCTGCCTCATGGGAAATCATAATAGAGACGCTGAATACTCGTCCCTGAATTGCCTCGTAAAAGGGTTCTACACGATCTTTATACTTATAGTAAGCGCTGCGACTTAAATCCGCCATTTGCACGGCTTGATGAATCGTTTTTGCTTCGCCGTTACTGAGAAGGTTTTTGACTTGAATCGTTTTTTTGATTGCTTCGGGCAATATACGTTCATCGACCAAATAAAACTGGGTATCTTTTGAGTTATCCACTGCGTTTTACTCCTCCAACCGTTGGGGTAAGTGTCCCGGATCTTGGGTCTTACCCAACAAATATTTTTTCCCGAACAAAGTTAACATAAAATACATCCCTAAAAAGAATGGAATATATTCTGCTATGAAACGCCACATGACGGCAAGTAAACCTACCGTACCCCGAGGCACGTACCCTTTAAATAAAAGTACAAAAAATCCTTCCGCAATACCGGTGCCCCCAGGCGTCGGCGCGAAGTAAAGCATAAAATTTAATACGATCATACGCCCTAACAGGAACAAGTTGCTGACTGCGGTATTACTTTTCCAAAGCAAAGCCGGTAAAACACCGTAAATACAACACAAACTAAGTCCGGAATAAAGAAACACAAGAAGTGTATCCCATGGGCGATCTTTCATAATCTGTAAAGTAACGGTTAAGTCATTCAAAAAACGTAAAAATTTTCGAATACGTTGCTTTGAGAAACCGCAAGTATGCAACATTACAAACGTCCATTTTTTGCCAGAGGCCCCAGAGAACAACCAAAATCCGAATAAGCAAGCCAATAAAAAGGCTATCGCAATATAAAACAAAGTGCTGTTACCTATATACGGAATGTCCAAGTGATCAAAGAAAAAGACAAACGGTAACGCAAACACTAAAAACAGGATCGAAAAAATGGTTCGGATGATAACGATCATACTGCTTTTAGCCACCGGTACGCCGATGCTTCGCAAAATCAGTACTTGTGCAATGGCACCACCGGCAGCGCCGGGGGTCAGCAATCCCATAAAGTAGTTACCGAAAATCACCTGCATAATGCCGATCAGACGCACTTTATAACCGTTCATTGCCACAAGACGTTGCAAACGCAGACCGTCAAAATACATACCGACACTCCAAATTCCAAGCGCCAGTATAATATTGGAAACGGAAAAATACGTAAGTGCGTGCCAGGTAGTAAAGTCGATGGTAAAGTACACCGTGCAAAAGGTCACAATTGCAATCAGTGCAAATAATAAAATACCGTTACGGACGGTATGATTCATGCGCCGATCACTCCAAAATTGATTCTGTGAATGCCTTCATGCATCAACAATTCATAAACATTCGGCGAAGTTAACGCCTGGTACTCTTTTTCCCAGTTATATTCCCAGCCATATTGAGCTCCCAGGTGAAGGTTGCTGCTGCCCGGATGGCACATCAATTCATGGAAACCATCTCGCAATTGCGGGAAAAGTTGCAACAATTTGCGTTCCGTCAAATGGCCGCCATCCATCATCCCCCAAAAATGTTCGGTCGTCGCCATTCCGGCTGCATGTATTTTACGTCGTGCCCGATTCGCTAACACGGTAAGGCCCGTTTTTCCAAACAAACGACGCCAATCCGCAAGATGTTTACCGTAGCGAATATTTTCGGCCGGAATGCGCATCGCACGAATATGATATTTCTCACATAAGGTCAACACAATCGGTAAGACACGTGGCCAGACATGTAAATGCTGGTGTCCGTCGACATGTGTAATAGTTAATTTTGTTTCCGCAATTTTCGCAAATTGGGCTGAAAGCTCCCGATACACATCATTGTAATCAATTTCTCCGGCCAAATCGCGGCGAATGAATTCACCATAGTCGGCCAATAATTTACCGTTTTCGTCAAGCAAACTTTTGACTTCCGCCGGATCCGCCACCGGGTCTATCCCACCGACTAACGCAGTATGAATGCCCACTCCGAGTCGCGGTAACGTTTCTGCTACGGCGATTGCGTCTTCAAAAGCGGCGCCGCCTGCTAATAAAGTTGTGCTGGTTATAATCCCGTTTTGAAAACCACGAGCAATAGCTTCATTGACAGACGGATGTAAACCGAAATCATCCGCATTCACAATTAAAAATTTCATATTGGCTCCTTATCGATAACGGTCAAACGTTGAGAAGTGCCATTTGCCGATCATTTGTAAGTCTTTTTGTGCATGTTTTTGTGCAAAACTTGCCAAGAACTGGCGCACCATAAACGACGCCCCCTTGGGAAGTGTCGTATAATATTTTCTTCCCAACTCTGCCAGCGTATCTACAAATGCGGCACGGGCCAAGATAGACGCCATTGCCACCGCAGGGTATCGTTCACCGCGAGGCGTTTGCAAAAGAGGCACGGTAATTTGCGCCGTCGCCCATTTTTTTTGCATTAGTTCTTCGCGAGCGAAACGATCCAAAATAATTTGCTCAGCAGGAAAACACTGTAATAATTTTTTCATATTGGCGAAATGCAAATCAGTCAAAAGATCATTCAAGTTTTTGCCGTTTTTTTGGTAAGCGGCATATTTTTCATTATATAATTGCGGAACAAGTATTGTGACTTCAGCTTGATCCTCATATTGATCCAGAAAACGTTGCGCTAATTTCGTAATTTGGAGATCGGTCAGTTCTTTACTGTCACGAACGCCCCATGATACTACTTCTCGAGCCTGATCTTTGGTAAGGTACACGGCTGCGACAACAAGCGGTCCCAGTACATCCCCCTTACCGGATTCATCACAACCGATCACATACGTGTCAATTACTTTTCTATCTTCCGTTGCCGCTTTGGTTTTCTTTACTTCCGCGCCGGACGAATTAAGATTGGTTGCCAGGGCCTCCAGTTCTTCTTTCCATTCAGGATCCTTGGTTTGGATCACCAGTCGGAAGCCTTTTTTACCGTGATAAGTGTTTAAAATTGCCGTCTTTTCAGCGCGCACAACTTTCCACTGGATACCGTACGGGATCGTTTTTGTATTAGTTATTATTATATCATATTGCTTCAGACGCTGAGCCAATTTCTGACGCAGAACATCCGGCGACTCATTTGGCAAGCCTATCTTCCCCTTTCATTTTCGCTTCCGCTTGCACCTGTCGTAACGGCATGTTTTGCACTCGTGCAATACGGGCACAATCTTCATACTCCGGCTTACATTTATACTCGTTTCCTACGCGAGCGTACTTCACGCGCACCGATTCACCGTATAAGAAAATCTCTGTTTCTTGCGTCGGTAAAACCGTTCGCTCACACGTAAATTCGCGTACTCCCCAACTGGTTGTTTCCTGCAAGATGAAGTCAACCAGCG
Source organism: uncultured Negativicoccus sp. (assembly GCF_902480485.1). NCBI lineage: Bacteria > Bacillati > Bacillota > Negativicutes > Veillonellales > Veillonellaceae > Negativicoccus > uncultured Negativicoccus sp. Next base: position 3,690 of record NZ_CABSTC010000054.1, read on the forward strand.
CTTGCGATTGCTTTTCCTCACAAAGTACACACAAGGTAACTGCCGGACGACTTTTTTTCATAACAATCGGGATATACCAAACATCCGACGCACCTGACGCCAAAAGTCGTTCCTGCACATAGGCAAGCGTTTCCGGCGTCATGTCATCCAGATTAGTCTCCAATTGTTTCATGACGGATCCTTTTCTCGGCAAATTGCTGCAGCTACTCGAGCAGCACCATAACCGTTATCAATATTTACCACTGCGACTTTATCTGCACAGCTGGTAAGCATCCCGAAAAGAGCCGTCATGCCGTTTTGCGCGACACCGTACCCCACCGAAGTCGGCACGCCGATCACCGGAGCCGAAATTAATCCGCTTATCACCGTAGGGAGTGCGCCCTCCATACCAGCAATCGCAATGCAAACTTGTGCATCCTTCAGTTCTTTACAAACCGCCAGCAAGCGATGTATCCCCGCCACACCGCGATCGTAATATGCTTTCACGGGAATGCCTAAAAACTCAAGTGTTGCCACCGCTTCACGAGCTACACTTTCATCCGCGGCACCGGCGGTTACTACCGCCACGAAAGAGCGTATGGTTTGATGAGAACATTGGCCGTACGAAAATACACGTCCAATCTCGTCCCATTTGGCTTGCGGTGCGAGTGTATGTAAATATTCGCCCATTTCCTTACTCAATCGAGTCAAAAGCAAGGGCTTGCTTTGATTTATTGCATATGAAAGTAACTCTGTAAGCTGTTCTTGCGTTTTCCCGCTGGCCAATACCACCTCGGGAAACCCCTGTCGCTGAACGCGATTATCATCCCAACAAAGGCGATTAATATCCGTAAAACCATAATACTCCCGAATGTTTTTTTCCAATTCAGCCAAATCAAGAGCATTATTTTTCCATGCTTTTAGCCAATTCCCGAGAGGTTCCGTCATAGCCTGTCCCTTCCCTCACCAAGCGATGATGAAATAAAATAATCGCTGCCGCCATGGCTACATTAAGTGATTCTACAGTAGGCGATATCGGAATATGGAAACGCGCATCGGCCTGCTGTAAAATTTCTTCAGGAATGCCTTTACCTTCGTTACCGAAAAGCCAAAAAACATTGCGCTGTGAAGGCATCATTTCATACGATACACTTTCACCAAGTGTGGTAGCCCAAAGCGGCATCTGCCGTTTGCGGGCCGCATCATATAAATCTTTCGGAATAATCTGCTGCACCACAGGAATTTGTAAAATAGTTCCCATGGAACTGCGCACCGCTTTATCGTTAAATAAATCGACAGTACCTTTCGTTGTCCAAACGGCGGCACACTCCGCCGCTGCCGCAAGACGAACTATTGTCCCCGCATTTCCGGGGTCCTGCACACCGCACAATACTGCAATGGGACCTGATTGTATGTCTGTTTCCTTCGGTAAACTTGCTGTTTTCACAACTGCGGCAATTTCCTGACTGGCTTCCGTTTGCGCGAGTGCTTTGAACATTTTCGAAGGCACTATAAAAAGAGGCACCTTTTCCGCTATGGTAAGGCCGCTCGCCTGCAGCCCCGCCTCGGTAGCCCAGATCTCATATTGCAAACCGGCCGATTGCAAGATAACCTCCACAGCACGTACGCCTTCTACCAGAAACGAACCGTGCTGCTCACGATATTTACGTTGTGATAGCGCACAGACCCGTTTCCAATGCGGATTTTGTAAGCTGGAAATTTCTTTTTTCACGATTCCAACAACTCCCGAAAGTATCCTGATGTATTGGCCAATTCCTGATAGGTGCCGGTCTGAATAATCCGACCTTCCCGAAATACATAAATACGATCCGCATTCCGAATCGTCGACAAGCGATGTGCAATCAAAAGAATCGTACGTTCACCGCGAATACCGGCTAGGGATTTTTGAATTCTTTCTTCCGTAGCGCTATCCATATTCGCAGTTGCTTCATCCAAAACCAACACCGGATACCGTCGCGCCATCACACGAGCTAACGATAACACCTGTCGCTCTCCCGCCGAAAAAAAGCTTCCCAGATATCCCGCCTGGGTATAAATACCTTGCGGTAGTTGTTGAATTTCATCCCAAAGATTTACTTTTTGCAAAGCATGAATAATCCGCTCCGGTGTTAACGTCGGATTATGTAAGCTGATATTTTCCGCCACCGTACCTTTAAACAAATGCTGATTTTGAAAAACGTAACCCAAGAGTGTACGAGTGGAGGCGATCGAATAATCTTCAATCGGTTTGTCGTTTAAAAGAATACGCCCCCGTTGCGGAATATACATGCGCAATGCAAGCGACATCACTGTCGTTTTACCTGCCCCTGAAGTGCCGGCAATACCCACCAACTCTCCATTATCGACATAGAAGGAAACATCTTTCAGCACCCATTTTTCCTCGTCACCATAATGGAACCAGACATTCTCAAACTCCAAAGACCTGAACGGCTCTTCAAAATCCGGGCGATCGTCAATTTCCGTCACGCTCGTTTGCTCCCACATTTCGCCCACGCGATCAACCCCCGCCAAGGCAGACTGCAAGGTATTGTAGCGTTCTGCCATACCGCGAACCGGAGCAAAAAACTTCTCAATATACTGAATAAAAACAAACACGAGTGCCGCATCCGTAATATCGACGGCTAAATTGGTATAACCTAAAATCAGCACTACACAAATAAAATAAGTAAAATCGACAAACGGTCGAAAGACGGAAAATGTACGGACCTCCTGAATTCCTGCCGTGACATAGGCCTGATTAATCGTATCATACTCTTTAATGACTGCTTTTTCCGCATTGTATGATTTGACAATCATGATACCGCTCATCGCTTCCTGAATAAAACTGTTGGAAACAGAAATACAGGAACGCACTTTGCGATACGCTCGACGGCTGTATTGGCGGAAAATATATACCGCAATTCCCAGTAAAATCATTACCGTCAAAGATGCCAAGGCGAGGCGCATATGCATTTGCAGCAAAATTACAATGATGCCGACCATCATTAAAAAGTCACCGCAAAAAGGAATTAAAACCTCGATAAAAAGAGCGCGAATCGCATCTGTGTCATTCGTTACCTTGGTGACTAAATTACCGGTTTTGTAGCGTTTCAGCGAACTTTCCGACTGCACTAAAATGCGTTCGAAAACGTTTTGACGAATGCGATAAATAATATTTTGCCCAACATATTGCAAAGAAAAATTCAACGCATATAAAAGTCCGACGCTTAGAAATACCGTTGTCAAATACAACCAACCGACCCGATATAAAGCGGTAAGATCTTTCACGGGAAATATATCGCTGATTGCGTATTTCAATAGGTACGGACGCAACAGATCGAGTCCCACTGTCACCGCTACCAGTATTCCAGCCAATACCCACCAACCGTAATACGGTTTTGCATAATTAAGCAAGAGCCGGAGTTGTTTCAAATCGCGGCGATTTTTTCGTTGTTTATTCGCCATCGTTTATGCCTCCTGCTGATGATATAAAACGTAATACTCGCCGTGCCGATTCCACAGTTCCTCATGAGTGCCTTGTTCAACAATGTGTCCATCTTTAAAGACGAAGATAATATCGGCATCACGCAAGGCATCAATGCGCTGGGAAATAAAAAGGATCGTATATTTTCGGCGCAGTTTTAAAATACTTTCCTCAATCATCGCAGCCGTTTGAAAATCGAGTGCCGAAAAAACGTCATCTAAAAGCAACAAGGGTGCCCGTTTGTATAAAGCACGAGCAATTCCGATACGCTGCCGTTGTCCCCCGGAGAGATCCGTACCTGCTTCCTGCAATTTGCTGCTTGGTCCTTGCAAACGATCCTGCAAAGAAAGTGAAATCGCCGTATCATCCATTAACTGTTGGACATAATCCATATCCTGCTCCTGCGCGGGGGCGGGAAAAGTGATATTGTCAGCCACTGTTTTTGAAAAAAGAATTTGCTCCTGCGGAACAAACCCGCTCAGCGCACGCAGGTCTTCTAAACAGTACGAACGCACATCTTTGTCATTAATAAACAACGTACCTGACGGCGGATTGTACAAGCGAAGCAACAATTTGAAAAATGTAGTCTTGCCGCTGCCCGGTGCGCCGACGAACCCGACAAATGCCCCTTCGGGAATAGTTAGATTCACATCGCAAAGCGCCGGTGTGTCTGCTTCGGGATAGGTAAAGGTAAGATGTTCTGCGCGAACTTTTGCTTGTGCAGGCACACTGTCTCGATCGCCCGCGCAGTCATCCGCCGTCTGTTCTTCCGGCCATTCAAAATACTCGCGCAAACGATCATAGGAGCCCAAGGCCCGATTCATCACTGCAATCAAGCCTCCGACTCCCATCGTAGCCATGATCAACATACCGATATATCCGTTAATAGCTACAAAATCGCCGACGGAAATTTCATCGTTGATAACCAGCCTGCCACAGATAAAAAGTGAAACTGCATAACAAATCATCGGCAAAATACGCATCATCGGTATAAATACAGCTTGCACGCGGGCAAGTGATAAGTTGCCCTGCATATTTTCTTCATTTAATGTTGCAAAATATCGTGCCACGGATACTTCTTCGACAAGACTTTTAATGATAGGCAAGCCGAGAAACAGCTCTTGCGTATATTCGGTCAGATTACTGAATAGGTCCTGCACATGACGAAACCGTTTACGCACCACACGTCCGAGCAAAACTGCAGCCAGCAAAATTAACGGCATCGGCAATAAAACACGCACCGCCAGCGCTAATGTGATTTGACTTGCCATCATCCAAAGCGCCAAACCGTTTAAAAAGATCGCATCTACCAAAAGCAGCATTCCTAAACCGAATGCAATTCGGATCGACGTTACGTCATTGATAAGTAAAGCCATGATTTTGCCGGGACCATGTTTTTCGTAAAATTGCACCGGTAATCGGATGGATTTTTTGACAATCGCATCCCGCATTAAATATTCACTTTTGCGCATTTGACCGAGAATGCAAAGGCGGTAGCCAAATTTGCACA
>NZ_CABSTC010000055.1:0-8089 GCF_902480485.1 uncultured Negativicoccus sp.
CGCTTTTCTGGTGGCGGTCTTTTTCATCTGGGATCTGGGGCGCATGATGGATCATTATCAGGAGACGCAAAGTTTCTGGGGGAGCATTGATTACGCGAGCATTGTTTTCGTGTTGTTTGCGCTCTACTATTTACTGGGGCAGGCGCTCACCAGTTACCACTTGCGTTTGACGGATACGGCGCTGATCTGCGAATATCGCACCTGGTTTCGCACGCATCGCACGGAAATTCCGTACGACTGTCTTTACGGTGTGCATACGCACAAAGCGCGGGTCGCAAATAACGTGAAGTTCCGCTACAAATGGCGTTGGTATTCACTGTTGGACTCCCGCCCGTTGTACGCGCTTTTCTGTAAGATTCCGCGCCCGGGCAAAAAACCGCAATTCGGTCGCGCATTGTTTAAAGCGGAACCGCAATTTTTACTCGGCTTGAATGAATACTTGCCGGGGCGGGTGGGGATTACCGAAGAGGAAACCACCTACCATGTGCTTTTGGACGAAAGCAAACGTATGGATGAAGTCGAGCGTTTGAAAGCCGCAAGAAAGCAGGCGAAGTAATGCGTTGGAGTGGTACTCGCGGCATCTTGATGCTGCTTTTATTCCTTTTTGTCGGCGCGCTTTTGGGCGGGATTTTGGCGGATCTTTTGGGGTCAGCCTCCTTCTCCGGCATCATGCCGTACTTAGTTCGGCAGTATACCTTGCTTGACTTTCAAAATATTCATTTAAATCTCTTGATACTCGAAATTGATTTCGGCATTCGATTCGCGCCGAATTTATTAAGCGTAATCGGCATGATGATTGCCGTATGGGTATTTCGGAGGCTCTAATGTGGATTTTGGCATCGGCATCACCGCGCCGTAAACAGCTCTTAACAAAAGCGGGCGCTCATTTTACCGTGATTACGCCGGAGTATCGGGAACGCAACCGAAGTGAACATGACCCGGCGGCCTTGGTGCAGGAACAGGCGCTCGGCAAGGCGCGCGCCGGCGAGGCGATTTCCCGCATGCCGCAGCTGGCGGTGTTGGGCGCGGATACGCTGGTGGTTTGCGGTGATGAGGTATTCGGTAAGCCGCGCGATCGGGAGATGGCGAGAGCCATGCTTACCGCGCTCGGCGGTCGGACGCACTATGTCGTTACGGGACTGGCGTTGCTTTTGTCTTCGGGAGAAGCGATCACGCGGGCGGTAACCACCAAAGTCAAGATGGAACCTTGGCCGCAAGCGTTGCTGGAAACGTATTTGGCCGGCGACGAATGGACGGATAAAGCCGGCGCTTACGCCATTCAGGGAACGGCGGCATTGACGATTTCCGCCATCACCGGAAGTTACACCAATGTGGTCGGCTTGCCCTTACATGCGACGTATCGGCTGCTCACGGAAAACGGAGTGGAATGGTAATGGCACGCATTTGCGATTTGACAGAGGAAGAGCGGCCGCGCGAGAAGCTTTTGACGCAGGGGCCGGAGCAACTGACCGAAGTGGAGCTGATTGCTTTGATTTTAAAAAGCGGGATTCCCGGTCAGTCGGTGATCGAACTCGCGCGCGCGGTCGAAGACCAATGGATCGGAGGCGATCCGTCACGCTACGGCTCACTCCATTGGCGGGATCTTTTGACGGTTAAAGGCATCGGCGTCAGTAAAGCGGCGACTCTCTGCGCGGCGATTGAATTGGGGAAACGTCTGGCGCAACGTAAACCGCAAACGCGCAGCGATTTTTCCGATCCGGAGGCGGTCGCGCGGTATTTTCTGCCGCGGTTGCGGGATTTGCCGCAGGAAGTGTTTTACTGCTGCTATCTGAACACGAAAAACGGTTTGCTCGCCGCGGTGGAACAGTCACGCGGCAGTTTGGATCAAAGCGTCGCCGATGTGCGGCTGGCGATGAAAGACGCGATCCGTTGGAACGCGGCGGCGATGATTCTGGTGCACAATCATCCGAGCGGTGATCCGACGCCTTCCGGCGCGGATATCGCACTAACCGAGCGGTTTAACGCCGCCGGTGAAATATTAAATATACCGGTGCTCGATCATGTGATCATCGGTGCGGGAAAATTTGTAAGCTTGCGTCGGGAACATTTATTCCGGCCTTCTGTTTGACCATTGCCGGGGAAAGCAATGGGAAAGGAGCACGCGCATGGATATCGAATATTTTCGCAATTTTATTATGATGGTCGACTCGCAGACATTGACCGAGGCGGCGAAGCGACTGAACATGGTACAGCCCGCGTTAAGCGCGCAATTGAAGCAAATTGAGACCAATTACAAGGCGGATTTGATCATCACGCACCGCGGCGGTCGGCGCATCGAGCTCACCGAAGCGGGGCAGCTTTTCTATCGCCGCGCCAAAGATATTATCCGTTTGGCGGACGAACTCAAGTATGAGGTGCAAAGTGTGGCGCAGGGCGAGGAAGGTACTTTGCGCATCGCGATTACACCGGGTGCCGTAAACGGCTTTATCGACACGTATTTAAAGCCGTTTACGGAAGAGAATCCGCAGTTTCGTTCCATTTTTTCCGAGGGCAATGTGGATCAACAGGCGGAAACGCTGTTAAACGGAGTATCCGATATCGGCGTTATGAATGAGCCGATTCCGCGCGGTTATTTATTTGAGTTACTCACCATTCGCTACCGGTCACTTTCCGCCGTGATGAGTAATCAGCAGCAATGGCTCAAAAAACCGTTGCAGCCTTTGACCATTGAGGATCTCGCCGGTGTTCCGCTTTGCGTGACGCGCAGTCTGGCGCCCCGCCTGGAAAGCTTTTTCCGGGAACGCGGCTTGCATCAGGACATTCGTGTTGTCTGCAGCACGAATCTGTTTGCGATGCATTGGGCGCGGCGCAACATGGGGATTGCGGTGATTATGGGCGAACCGGAGGAGGATGCCGGTATCGGTCTTACCACCATGCCGATTGCGACGGAAGAAATCATGGGCGCGGAACATATTTATACGGTCAAAGATCGCAAATTGACGACGATCGCGCAGAAGTTCTGCGATTTTATTCGCGAGCGAAATTAGACCTTGTTTGACGCTCCCATAGGACAAGCATATAATAGAGTTAGATTATTATCACTTAATAGTATTTTTAAAGGAGAATTCCATGAAGAACTTTACTTATCACGTTCCGACAAAGGTTGTTTTCGGATCGGATCGTGAGCGTGAAGTCGGTCAGCTGTTGCGCAAAGAAGGCGCACATAAGGTCTTGATTATTCATGGCCGACAATGTAGCCAATGCCACGGCTTATTGGAGCGCGTGCAGGCATCGTTGGATGAAGCGGGCATTTTATACAACGATATCGGCGGAGTATACCCGCCGCCGACACGCCGCAAGGCGAACGAAGGGATTGCTCTCGGTCGGATTGAAGATGTGGATTTTATACTTGCGCTGGGCGGTCCTGCGGTCGTCAATCTTGCGAAAGTTATCGCGATCGGCATCGTCAACGACGGCGATATTTGGGATTATTTCACCCGCGAACGCGTTGCCGAAGATGTTTTGCCGGTAGGCGTTATTTCGACCACCATGGCGGGTTCCGGCGAAATGAGCGCGGTAACCCATTTGACTAATAAAGTGCAGCGCGTCAGCCGCATTATCAATGTGGTGGGCGCACGGCCGCGCTTTGCGATCATGAATCCAATGCTGACGTACCCGCTTTCCAAAGCGGAACTGTACAGCGGCATTTCCGAAATTATGATCATGACGATGGAACACTACTTTACGCATAATTCGACGATGGAGCTGACGGATAATATCTGTGAAGCGCTGCTGCGCGTATTGATCCGCAACGCGCAGACCATCCTGACGGAAATGAATAATTATGACGCCAGAGCCAATGTCATGTGGGCGAGCGCGCTGGCGCATAACGATTTGACCGGTTCCGGCAACGGCGAGGCGGATATTACCGTTCATGAATTGCAAAAGGAATTGCTGGGTTTGTACAATATTTCTTCGGGCGTCGGCATGGCGGCCGTTTGGTGCGCATGGTCGAGATACGTTTACACGGCCGATGTGCATCGTTTCTATCGGTACGGCAGAACCGTCTGGAACATTGAACGCGATTTCGGCACGCAGGAAGAAATCGCGCTGGAAGGCATTCGTTTTACGGAAGAGTTCTTTGCCCAAATCGATATGCTCGGTCCGGTAGCCTCGCAGGAAGTTCGAGATATCGAATTCAACTTGGAAGAGCTGACCGATCGCGCGATGGCGGGTCGTCCGCAGCTCGGCAGCTTTAAGGTCTTGACGCGGGATGACGTGCAGCGCATTTACGCGGATGCCGTCGAATATCTGAAAAACTATCAGCCGGTGTCGCAGCTGAGACCGACCGTATCGCCCATGACAGAGTAAGCGTAAATATGCTGCTTTGCCAACCTCGGCGCAGTCATTAAATAAAAAAAGACGTCCGTGCGGACGTCTTTTTTTGTACTTATTTTTATTCTTTTTGTTTGGCTTTGGCCGCCGCGTCTTTTTTGATTTTTTCGATGACGGCGGCGCCACGGTCCGAACGCAGGTAGTCCAACGTGGTTTGCGGAACCATCGTCTCGACCGTTTCCCAATCATCGTTGGCAAGTGCGGCGCGCACCTTAGAGGCGCTGACGATAGTGCCCGATTTTTGGATACGGGGAATGATCTTGAAATCCATATCGTTCATCGGCAATACTTTACCAAGCGCCGAATTATACGCGCTGGTCGTATTGTCGGTCGGTTCTTCGCCGACGAAACGAACGGTGATGCCGAGCGCCGGCGCGATCTTTTCCGCGAACACGGTCGCGTCGAGTTTCGTTTGCGCGTCGAGCGCCTCCGTGCCTTTGATGAAGTACGTCGGGAATGTGGCGTTCGAAATAATATAATCGCCGCCTGAAACTACTTTGACATTGCCGAGATCGGCGGTTCCTTTGCGAATCAATTCTAAACGATCCGCAAACGGGAAGAGCGAACGGTCTTCCTGCACGGCGAACAATACGACATCATCACATTGTTGGGATGTGTACTCGATCAAAGCACGGTGGCCTTTGGTAAACGGATTGCAGTTCATGACAATGGACCCGCGCACCGGACCGGCCGGTTCACCGACGATTTTTTTCGTTTTTTCTAAAAATTCCGCCAGTGTATCATCGCCGTACTCCAGCAGCGCGGCATACGGCTCCGCTTTCGCGACACAGGTAAAGCCGGAGTGTTCGAAAACCGGTACTTTTTCCGGTTTCGTAAAGATCTGATAACTGGTGATCCCGCGCCGTTTCGCTTCCGCCATCAGATGGTCGAGAATGCGGTGCGTCAGACCTTTTCCCTGGTACTCCGGATCAATGGCGATATTGCGCAAAACACGGCCGCTCAGCGAGCCGGTAGAGATCAGGCGGTCACCGTCAAAGATCCCCATGGAATAGTCAATATTCCCCGAAAAAGTCAATTCAAAGCCGGCCAGAAAATCTATCAGGCGTTGGTGCATGGCAGCGTCTTGTAAGTTGATTTCACGTTCTGTATACATAAGCGATCTCCTTTGCATAGGTTTACTTTATTATACCAAATTCACAGCTTTTGGGACACGCGCGGTTTCCCCGCGGCATGTGGGAAATAAGAAAGCAAAAAGGTCCCAAGTGAACCGGGGCCCTTTTGTTTTTTTATTTATGATATGACTGACGCTGTCACCGGTCCGCGCGCGTAGTGATCGCTCGCGTTTCCCCGAATGTCCGGCTCCTTCGTGTCAATTTCGCCTGCTTAGGCATCGTCATGGCGAACGACAACGCCTTCCTGATGCGCATCGTCTTCGCTTTCATCATGAGGGACATCATCATGTCGAACGATCGTTTCCGGCGGGTCGTTGCGGACCACGCCGTCGAAATACGCGTCATCTTCGCGCGTGGCGCGTTCCGAGCGAGCCTTTTCGGCAGCGGTCACCGGCGCGGTATCGTGATCATGGTGTTCACAATGCATATGGATCCTTTCGGGCAGAATCGTTCCGCCACTATATGGAAAAGTTATATTCTTATTTTTCGCCATGCAAAATCGCGGCGATTTCCTTGCAACCGGCGCCGTTGTCACGCGCTTTTTTTGCGCGTTCTACCCGTTTTGCGTAGTCGCGGTGCGCCTCGTCATTCGGCACGGGATCATCCCATTTGCGGTTCATGATCGTTTGAAAAATCGTATGGCATTCATCCGTCGACTTTCCCGCCGCCTTGGCGGCCTCGACATGCCGCATCGCCGACTCATAGCGGGCGCGTTCATGCGGATCCATTTTGGTGACATCGTACTTACTATGTGGACAACTCATAGGTATTCCTCCTCTGCTACTTTATGATGTATCTGTATTCATTATAGCATGCGCATTGAAAAACGGCCGTTCTTCGTGCGGCATAAACCGCGAATTGGAAAATCGACTCGATTTTCCAGTGGTTGTATAATAAAAGAAAATGCTCGAAGGAGGCTTATTATGCGTGAAATTTCCGTAACAGAACTGCAAGTCACTCCGCAAATGATCGGTAACGAATGGTGGCTGGTGACCGCCGGCGATGAAGCCAAAGGCTACAATACGATGACCGCAAGCTGGGGACATGTCGGGGTCATTTGGCAACGCCCGACGGCGATCGTCTATATCCGCCCGCAACGTTACACTAAAGAATTTGTTGATCGTGCGGATCGGTACACGCTCTCTCTTTTCGGTGGCGGCTATAAAAAAGAGATGGGCTACTTGGGCAGCCATTCGGGGCGTGATGAGGATAAAGTCGCCAAAGTCGGTCTTACTCCCGTATTTGAAGAAGACTATACCTACTTTGCGGAAGCTGAGATTGTGGTCGTTTGCCGCAAATTATATCAGGCGCCGCTGCTTCCCACCGGATTTATCGACGCAGGAATCATTGACAAGCATTATCCTGACAGCGATTTCCATGACATGTACATCGGCGAAATAGAAAAAGTCCTCGTGAAAGAATAAGCGCTCGCGCCCGGTGTTGCGTTGATATTGGCAGACATATAAGAAAGGCCCGCGATATCGCGGGCCTTTTGATATTATTCGTAATTCATTTACTTGACGGTACTGACCGAAAGTAAATGGCGGAGAGAGGGGGATTCGAACCCCCGGTACGGTTTGCGCCGTACACATGATTTCCAATCATGCACCTTCAACCACTCGGACACCTCTCCGCGTGCATGAATACTCTCCTAGTGTAGCGAATTTAGAGGCGATTGTCAATTTTATTCTGCACCGGAATACAAAAAAGTTGCTTTGCTGTCGCGCGATCGCGCTTACTGCACGACACAAAAAAGCCACCTAAGGGTGGCTTTTTAAAGTTAAATCGTACCGACTAAATCTTTACCCGGTTTCAAGGTTTCCGCGCCTTTGTGCCAGCGCGCGGGGCAGACCTGGTCGCCGTGTTCGGCAACGAATTGCGCCGCTTCCACTTTGCGAACCAATTCATCCGCATTACGGCCGATGCCGTCCGCGTGAATTTCCAGGGCCTGGATGACGCCTTCGGGATCGATGACAAACGAACCGCGTTGCGCGCTGCCTTCCGCTTCGTCCATGACATCAAAGTAACGAGCCAATTTGCCGGTCGGATCACCGATCATTTTGTATTGGACTTTCTGAATGCTCGGGGATTCTTTCGCCCACGCCATGTGAACGAAATGCGTATCGGTCGAAACACTGTAAACTTCGCAGCCTAATTCCTGCAGTTTTTCATAGTGATCCGCCACGTCAGCTAATTCTGTCGGGCATACAAACGTGAAATCGGCAGGGTAAAAGAAGAATACCGCCCATTTTCCCAAAACATCCTCATGGGTGAGTTGCTTTAATTCGCCCGCCTGATAATAATCTGCCTTGAACTCCGGCAGTTTTTTTCCGATCATGCTCATTGTTACATTCCTCCTTGTTGTTAATATGAATGATTCTTACCTTTAGTATAGTCATTATATGCAAATAAATCAATATAGTTCGACAGATATTTTCGATTTATTTACGGTACAAATCGTGTTTATCTTCGGTGGCACGCCGTTTGGCATAGCGGTAGCAATCGATCGCGATGCAAAACAAAACCACAGCGAGGACCAGCCCGTTACCGATGTTCAAACCGACGCTGTTAATATGGTAAATCGTGTACATAAAGGCAAC
>NZ_CABSTC010000056.1:0-7621 GCF_902480485.1 uncultured Negativicoccus sp.
TTGTGCTAATGCCGTTTTTTTGTGGCTATGACATTTATTGTCTAAGTAAGAAGACTGGGAGGTCTTAATAATGAAGCATCTGAAAGTGGGTTACAGTCCGCTCGCAGAACAATACTTTGACTTGGCGATCGGCCGGGAAAAAGTATGTCTCGACAATACGGACTTCACCGATGTTGCGGTAGCTGTTATCACAGATCAGGAAATGGACTACCTCGACAACGTGAAAGCAACGGGATTCAACATTCCGGTAATTGCCGTATTGACCGAAGGCAAAGCGCTCGACTTGAAATACATGGGCCAAATTGACCATGTCATCGACGCGGCGAACACGGACACCAAACGCGGTTACTACAGCCGCCAGGTTGAACAGGCTGCAGCGGCGTACGAAGAAGACGTATTACCGCCGTTCTTCCGTTCGTTGGCTGACTATGTGGCAGCCGGCAAATCGCAGTTTGACTGCCCGGGCCATCAGGGTGGTATGTTCTACCGTAAAATGCCCGCAGGCCGTGCTTTCTTTGATTTCTTTGGCGAAAACGTATTCCGCGCCGACCTTTGCAACGCCGACGTTAAGTTGGGCGACCTCTTGATTCATGAAGGTCCGGCTTTGGATGCGCAGCAGCACGCAGCGCAGGTCTACAATGCGGACAAAACGTACTTCGTTTTGAACGGTACGTCCTCCTCCAATAAAGTCGTATTGAACGCTTTGCTCGCCCCCGGCGACTTGGTTCTCTATGACCGCAACAACCACAAATCGATCAACCACGGCGCTTTGGTTCAGGCCGGCGCAACTCCGGTATACCTGGAAACCGCGCGTAACCCGTTCGGTTTCATCGGCGGTATCCTGGAAGGCTGCTTCGATGAGAAGAAACTCCGCGAACTCGCTGCCGAAATGGATCCGAAAAAAGCGAAAGAAAAACGTCCGTTCCGTCTGGCGGTTATCCAGCTCGGTACTTACGACGGCACGATCTACAACGCGAAACAGGTCATTGAAAAGATCGGTCACCTCTGCGACTACATTCTCTTTGACTCCGCTTGGGTAGGTTACGAACAGTTCATTCCGATGATGCGCGACTGCAGTCCGATGCTCTTGGAACTCGGTCCGGATGATCCGGGTATCTTCGTAACCCAATCTGTCCACAAACAACAGGCCGGCTTCTCGCAGACCTCGCAGATCCACAAAAAAGACAGCCATATCAAAGGTCAGGATCGTTACTGCCCGCATAAACGCTTGAACAACGCGTTCATGATGCATGCGTCGACCTCGCCGTTCTATCCGATGTTCGCGTCCTTGGACGTTAACGCGAAAATGGCTGACGGCGAAGCAGGCAAACGCCTTTGGGTCGAAGCCGTTAAACTCGGTATCGAAACCCGTAAAGCGATTTTGCGCAGCTGCAAAATGATCAAACCGTTCGTTCCGCCGACAGTCAACGGCAAACCGTGGGAAGACGGCGACACCGAAGACATGGCGAGCAACCTGGACTACTTCCGTTTCGTTCCGGGTGAACGTTGGCACTCCTTCGACGGTTACGGCGAAGGCCAGTACTTCGTCGATCCGATGAAACTGCAGTTGACCACACCGGGTATTAACGCGCAGGACGGCACCTATGAAGACTTCGGTATTCATGCCAACATTCTCGCGAACTACCTCCGTGAAAACAACATCATTCCGGAAAAATGCGACTTGAACTCGATTCTGTTCCTCTTGACGCCGGCGGAAACGCAGACCAAGATGCAGAACCTCGTAGCGCAAATCGCTCGCTTCGAACGTTTGATCGAAGAAGATGCGCCGATGCAGGACGTATTGCCGACCATTTACTACAACAATATCGACAAATACAAAGGTTACACGATTCGTCGTCTCTGCCAGGAAATGCAGGACTTCTACAAAGAACGTAACGTGAAAGAACTGCAGAAACGTTTGTTCCTGAAAGACTACTTCCCGGAATATGTCAATACGCCGTATAAAGCGAACCTCGAATTTGTTCGCAACCATGGTGAATTGGTACCGGTTGACGAAATCGAAGGCCGCATCGCTCTCGAAGGTGCGTTGCCGTACCCGCCGGGAGTTCTGACGGTCGTTCCGGGTGAACGTTGGAGCGCTACCGCGCAGAAATACTTCCTCGCGCTGAACGAAGGCATCAACCAGTTGCCGGGCTTCGCGCCGGAAATCCAGGGCGTATACCTGGAAACCGAAGACGGTAAGAAACGTGCTTACGGTTATGTATTGAAGAAAGAATACGAAGAAGAATTCGCGAAAGCGTAATTCGATCGTATTTGTAAAACCTGCTTTCAGACACGGTGTGCCGGGCGGACTCGGCACACCGTAATGGAAGGCGGGTATTGAGGAGAGTGCTTTTATAATGGCAGATAGCTCACAAAATAAAATGAGCGTTGTCCAGCTGACAATTTTGACAGCGGTCAACATGATGGGGTCCGGTATTATTATGTTACCGACCAAGCTTGCGCAAGTAGGCACCATGTCCATTTTGAGCTGGGTCGTGACAGCGGTCGGTTCGATGTGCTTGGCGTATGCGTTTGCTAAATGTGGTATGTACACCCGCCGTGGCGGCGGTATGGGCGGCTACGCTGAATATACGTTCGGCAAAGCCGGTTCCTTTATGGCGAACTACACCTACGGTGTATCGCTCTTGATTGCCAACATCGCGATTGCGATTTCGGCCGTTGGTTACGCGCAGGAATTTATGGAAGTGCAGTTGTCTTCCGTAGCCGTTGGCATGTGGACGATCGCAACACTTTGGTTGGCGACAGTCATGAACTTCGGCGGCGCGAAATACACCGGCCGCGTTTCTTCGGTTACCGTTTGGGGCGTTATTATCCCGGTACTCGGCATTTCCGTTCTCGGTTGGTTCTGGTTCAGCCCGTCGACCTATACGGAAGCTTGGAACCCGCACAACGTGCAATTCTTTGATGGTTTAACACAGTCGATCGCGATGACATTGTGGGCCTTCCTCGGCATGGAATCGGCAAGCGCCAACTCCGAAGCCGTTGAAAACCCGGAAAAGAACGTGCCGATCGCTTGCTTAGGCGGTACGTTGGGCGCAGCTATCATTTACATCTTGTCCACCAACGTTATGGCCGGTATCGTTCCGAACGCGGAACTCGCGATGTCTTCGGCGCCGTTCGGCTTGGCATTCGCGACGATGTTCACCCCGATGGTAGGTAAAATCGTCATGGGTCTCATGGTAATGTCCTGCTTCGGTTCGCTCTTGGGTTGGCAGTTCACGATCGCTCAGGTATTCAAAACCTCGTCGGACGAAGGCTACTTCCCGAAACTGTTCAGCAAAGTTACTTCTTATGGCGCACCGATCGTCGGCATGATCACGATCACCGTCATTCAGTCGCTCCTGTCGTTAATGACGATCAGCGACGCGCTGTATGAACAGTTTGAAACGCTGGTTAACTTGGCGGTTGTTACGAACATCATCCCGTACCTGCTCTCGATGGCGGCTCTGGTCGTTATTCAGAAAGCGGCGGGTCATTACAGCGGAACGACCACCTTCGTCGCGCTCCTCGGTTCGTTGTACAGCTTCTATGCGCTGTATTCTTCGGGCTTCGACTCGATGACTTACGGTTCGCTCGTTACCTTCTTCGGTTGGACGCTCTACGGCTTCGTTTCGGAACGTTTCGACCTGATGGATTCCATTTACTGGAACCGTGAAGAAGATAAACGTACGGGTCGTGTCGATGCGGAAGCGCAGAAACTCTATGCGGCGAGCCAAGCCAAATTGGATAGCGAAGCGCATGTATCGCATGAATATGATCCGGCGATGAAAAGCGAAACTAAATAATGAATAAAGAAAAGAAGTCGCGTGAGCGGCTTCTTTTTTTGTATGTAAAAATTTGGTTTTTATCGCATCGTGAATCGAAAATACTTCATCGTCAGCGCGAATTCGCAAGCCGATAAAAAGTCGCACGCGGCGATATCCTCCTCATTGTTTTATCTCATAATTTGTTATAATAACAACAAAGAGGTAGATCATGCGAGAAGAACGTCAAAACCGTCTTATCAAAAAACGCAATATCGTTTTGATCGGCTCCATGGGCACGGGGAAAAGCCATGTCGGGCGGATGCTGGCGCGTGAATTGGGCTGGCAGTTCATTGACACGGATCGCTTTTTGGAACGCGAACGCGGCATGTCGCTGGCGGAACTCGGCGCGACGCTCGGCGCGGACGCGTTGCGACAGGCGGAAGCCGCGGTCATTGAGCGCGTACGCCGTTACCATCAGGTGATCATCGCAGTCGGCGGCAACTTCGTGTTGGAAGAGGACATGTTTGAACGTCTGCGCGAATACGGCGTAGTCGTTTTGTTGTACGCCAAAACATTTCGTATCATTGAGCGCGTAGCCCGTAAGCAAGGCAAGCGACCGACCATCGACTACGATAATTTGGCCGATTGCGTCGCCGACTTAAATCGCGCCTGGTACGGCTGGCACGAACGCGCTGACTGGTCGGTGAATACCACGTACCGGACACCGACGCGATTGGCGTACACGATCGGTCGTTACCTGCATCAGGCGCCGTTCCGTTTTCTGACGCGGCGCGGTCAAGAGCGACACAAAACGAGACGAAAGGGGTATAGTTATGGCAAGAAAAGTAGCCGTTCTGACCAGTGGCGGCGACGCGCCCGGCATGAACGCCGCGGTTCGGGCGGTCGTTCGGGCGGCGATTTATAGAGATTGGAACGTCGTCGGGATTCGGCGCGGCTATGCGGGACTGTTGGAAGAAGATTACCTGCCGTTATTCCGTCGTTCCGTCGGCGGCATCATTCACCGCGGCGGCACGATGCTGCGCACGGCGCGCTGCCCTGAATTTAAAGAACTGATCCATCAAAAACACGCGCTGGATTTTTTGGAACGTATTCATGTCGACGGCCTGATCGTCATCGGCGGCGACGGCTCGTTACAGGGTGCCGCGTCATTATCCGCGCAAGGCTTGCCGACCGTGACCATACCCGCGACCATTGACAACGACATGGCGGGCACGGAAGAAACCATCGGTTTCGATACCGCCGTCAATACGATCGTGCATGCGGTGAACGCCATTCGCGACACCGCTTTTTCGCATGAGCGGATCGCCGTCATCGAGGTCATGGGACGTTCCCGCGGCCATTTGGCATTGACGGCCGCGGCGGCGTGCGGCGCGGAGGCGGTACTCGTGCCGGAACTTCCCGTCAGCATGGACGCTCTTGTCGAGCGTTTGCAAACCTGCCGCTACAACGGCAAGCATGACGGCATCGTCATTGTCGCCGAAGGAGCGGCCAAAGGCGCGGATGTGGCGCAAGCTATCAGCGACCGCACCACCTTTGAACCGTCCGTCACCGTGCTCGGATATATTCAGCGCGGCGGCGCGCCGAGCGCGCATGACAGCATCTTGTCCAGCCGTTTGGGCGCGGCGGCCGTCACCGCCTTGGAAGGAAACGATACCGCGCATCTGATCGCCAGTCGCGCGCAGAATATCGTGGCCGTTCCCTACGCAGAATTATCACAAACTAAACGGGAGCTGGATATGGAATTGTACCAGCTTGTCCATGAATTGAGTATGTAAAAGAATCGAGAGAACATGAAAAAAATAAACGCTGTTCCCGTCGCGCTCGGTCGCGACTACCCGATCACCATTCATGATCTGGGCAGTCACGGCGAGGGCGTCGGTCGTTATGAAGGATTTACCGTATTCGTTGCCGGCGCTTTGCCCGGCGAAACCGTGCGGGCGACCATCCTTACACTGAAAAAGAAATACGCCGTCGGCGATTTGCGTGAAATCATCACCGCGTCACCCGATCGCGTCACGCCGCCGGAAGGTTACTATCCCGAAGTCGGGATCTATCCGCTGGTCACATGGGATTATGAAGCGCAGCTGCGCTGGAAACGCGCGCGCGTCGCGCACTTGCTGACGCATATCGGCGGCATCGATGTCGCCGTCGAACCCGTCATCGGCATGGCGGATCCTTTCCATTATCGAAATAAAATTCAAGTCCCCGTCGGCTTGCGCGACGGTCGTCCCGCGATCGGCTTTTATGAACGCCAAAGCCACGATATTGTCGATATGACCACTTGTCTCTTGCAGGATCCCGCGACCAATCGTTTGCTCGCCGCCGTGCGCAAAATCCGCGCGGAACTCGCGACCGAACCCTATGACGAACGCACCGGCACCGGCGTACTGCGGCATGTTGTTGGCCGCACCGGCGAAGGCGGCAAAGTAATGGCGATCCTTGTCACCGCCACGCGCGAATTGCCGGACAAGGAACGTTGGATCGAACGCTTACGCGAAGAAGTGCCTGAACTCGTATCGCTCTACCAAAATATTCAAAAAGAACGCACCAACGTCATTTTAGGTAAAACCATGAAACACTTGTGGGGGCATGAAGTGCTCGCCGCGACCATCGGCGATTTGCGCTTCGCCTTGTCGCCGGGCTCATTCTTTCAGGTGAATCCCGTACAGACGCGCGTCCTCTATGAAACAGCTCTGCAAGCGGCGCGGCTCACCGGGCAAGAAACCGTCATTGACGCCTACTGCGGCACCGGCACCATCTCGCTCTTTCTCGCGCGCCAAGCGCAGCGCGTCATCGGCGTCGAAAAATTCGCTCCCGCCGTCAAAGACGCTCGCAACAACGCCCGCTTAAACGGTTTGGAAAACGCGTCATTCATCGCCGGCGATACCGCGGAAATTTTACCCCAACTCGCTGCGCAGGGCGTCACGCCCGATGTCATCGTCATGGATCCGGCGCGCGCCGGCTGCGATGAAAAAGTACTCGCGACCGTTGCCGACTGGCAACCGAGCCGCATCGTCTACGTCTCCTGCAACCCCGCCACCTTGGCGCGTGACGCGGCGTACCTCGCCACCCGCGGCTATGCCGTCACGTATGTGCAACCCGTCGACATGTTCCCGCACACCACGCACATCGAAGTAATTGCGTTACTTTCCAAACTTGATTCAAAGAAATATATTAGTGTAGAACTTCCGATGGATCATATGGACTTAACAAGTGCTGAGAGTAAGGCTACATATAAACAAATTCAAAACTATGTTTTTGAAAAGTTTGGATTTAAAGTGTCTAATTTGTATATAGCACAAGTAAAAGAAAAGTATGGAATTAAAGAAAGAGAAAACTATAACAAATCTAAAAATGAGGATTCAAAACAACCAATTTGTCCAGCAGAAAAAGAAGAAGCAATAAAAGATGCATTTAGGCATTTTAAGATGTTGTAATATTAAAACAATAGGGGGCATAGACAGTGGCTAATATTGAAAGTATTAAACAAAAAATACTACAACTGGATGCAGGTTCATTTCAAAATCTTTGTGATTCTTATTTATATAAAACTGGCTATCCGAGTATAGTATCTCTTGGTGGAGAAGCAGGTACACGAAAGACTACTTTAGGCACACCTGATACTTATTTTATTGCATCAAATGGAAAGTATGTTTTTGTTGAATACACAACTCAAGGGACAAACTTATTTGCAAAAATTAGGGATGACCTTGAAAAATGTCTTGATACAGCAAAGACAGGTGTTCCGCATGACAAAATCTCTGAAATTATTTATCAGAACGCGAGCTCGAGCGCAACCTTCGTGGACGTTCGGGAAAGCACGAAAGATC
>NZ_CABSTC010000057.1:0-7522 GCF_902480485.1 uncultured Negativicoccus sp.
TTACGACCGAAGGTATTTTCGGGATTCCGTTGGGCGTTTCGAGTACTTTTATTTTTCTCTTTATTTTGTTCGGCGCCTATTTGGAGTCGACGGGGCTCGGTCACTTCTTTATTGATTTGGCGAATGCCGTCGCCGGCTGGGCGCGCGGCGGTCCGGCGAAAGTCGCCGTGCTGTCGAGCGGCTTGATGGGCACGGTATCGGGCTCGTCCGTCGCCAACGTCGCCGGAACCGGTTCATTTACGATCCCGATGATGAAAAAACTCGGCTACCACCGCGACTTCGCCGGCGCGGTCGAGGCGGCTGCTTCCACCGGCGGGCAGTTGATGCCGCCGATCATGGGCGCGGCGGCGTTCCTGATGGCGGAATTTGTCGGCGTACCGTACATGGAAGTCGTCAAAGCGGCGACAATCCCGGCGATTTTATACTTCCTCGGTATTTGGCTCGGCGTTCATTTCGAAGCGCGGCGGGAAAATCTGCAAGGCTTGCCGCGGGAAAGTCTGCCGAAATTCGGCGTGATCTTCCGTGAGCGTGGTCACTTGGCATTACCGCTGGTCGTTATCATCGGTCTTTTGGTCAGCGGCTATACGCCGATGCGCGCCGCGTTGATCGGTATTTTCCTGACGGTCGCGGCGGCGATGCTCCGCAAAAACACGCGGCTCTCATTCATTGAAGTTGTGCAGGGTCTGATCGACGGCGCGCGCAACATGCTTTCCGTGCTCGCGGCGTGCGCGGCGGCAGGTATTATCATCGGCGTGGTCACCAAAACCGGTATCGGTTTGAAGATGGCCTCCGCCTTGATCGATCTCTCGGGCGGCGTTTTCCTCGCCGTGCTTTTCTTCACGATGCTGACTTCGCTCGTCTTGGGCATGGGTGTCCCGACGACGGCGAACTACGTCATTACTTCGACGATTGCCGCGCCGGCGCTGGTACAACTCGGCGTACCGGTACTCGCGGCGCATATGTTCGTCTTTTACTTCGGCATTGTCGCCGACGTGACGCCTCCGGTCGCGCTGGCCGCGTACGCGGGTTCGGCGATTGCGGGCGGTAACGCGTTGCGCACCGGCGTGCAGGCTTCGAAGCTCGCGATCGCCGCGTTCCTGATTCCGTATATTTTCGTCAACTCCCCCGCGATGTTGATGATTGATACGACGATTCCTAAAATTCTCATGGTGCTGCTCACTTCCATCATCGGCATGGTCGCGATCAGCTCCGCGATGATCGGTCACTTCGTCGTCAAAGAGAAAGCATGGGAACGCATTCTCTTCATAATCGGCGGTCTGTGCATGATCGATACGGGGGCAACGACCGACATCATCGGCATCGTTCTCCTCGCCGCTCTGTTCTTCCTGCAATGGCAACGCGGTCGCAAACAGGTAAATGCCTAAAATAAACAAAAAAAGACGCTCGCTCGAGCGTCTTTTTTTGTTGCCGAAAAATCAGGCGGTGCACAGTGTCTGAAGTGTTTTTTTGACGAGTCGCGACAACTCGCTTCGGAGTATGTTTTGCTTACGCGGCAGTGCTCATTGCCCGCGCCGGCTCGGTTTTTGCGCCGCGGCATGCCCGCGCGTTACAGTAGACATGCGCAAAAAACAAGAGGCCTCGGAAATGAGACAACATGGAAACTTCATATCTGACCGCGAACGACATCGACCTGATGACCGCGGCGCAAGACGGCGATGCGATCGCCGCGACCGTATTGTACCGCCGCTACCTGCCGCTTATCCACGCGACGGCGCGAACCTTTTTCACGCGCGATCGCGATGAATTGCTCGCCGTCATTCGCTTCGCTTTTTGGGAAGCCGTCGGCCGCTACGATAAAAGTCGCGGCGTGCCGGTGGCGGGATACTTAAAAGCGCAGCTACGTTACGCCGCCTGGAATGCCTGCGCGAAACACGCCCACACGGAGCAACGGGAAAACGGCGGCGACACGGATACTTTGCCGCTTTCCGCACCGCCGCGCGAACAACCGGACGCGACGTACGACAGAAACCAACTCTATCGCGCGTTGCATGCCGCGCTCCTCACCTTGCCGCAACGCCAGCGCCGCGTGATTTACGGTTTATTCTTCAGACAACAAACGCGCGGCGAACTCGCGCGAGAACTCCATTGCACACCGCAAGCGATCAGTGCGCTCAAACGTCGGGCGCTTGACGCGTTGCGTCGAAAACTCGCCGCGTACGCGCCGGACAAACCATAAAAAAACGGCCTTGCGGCCGTTTTTTTATTCATTTTTCAGTGACTGTAAGCCTTCCTGCCACGTCACTTGCGGCCGCCAACCCCAAAGCGCGCGGGCGCGATCGGCCGCCAAAACGGAACGGCGAATATCGCCTTCGCGCGGTCCTTCGATCGCGATCGGCGCGTCAGAGCCGAACACGTCGCAAATTTTTTCATAGATATCGAGAATATAAATTTCTTCTCCTGAACCGATGTTGACCGGCTCATTCGCCGGCTTTTCCTGCGCCATGACATTCGCCCGCACCACGTCATCGACATGCACGTAATCGCGCGAGCAACCGCGCGGCATATCGGGATACGTAAAGAGAACGGAAGGACGATCGGCGCGCACATTATTCACAAAAATCGGGATCACGCCGCATTCTCCGTCGGGAATCTGCCGCGGTCCGTACACATTCGCGTAACGTAAAATCGTGTACTCGTAGCCGTATTTTTCCTGGTAATTCGCCAAATACTGCTCGCCCGCGTACTTGTGAATGGCGTACGGAGAAATCAACTGCGGCGGGTCGATTTCCTGCGATTTTTCATCGCCTTCGATGATTTTGGAAAGCGCGCCGCCGGACGAGACGTAAATGATATTTTTCACGCCGTATTCCCCCGCCGCCAGCAACACGTTCAGCCAGCCGCGGCCGTTGATATCGAGATCATGAAGAGGATCCGTGACGGAATCGGCCACGGACTTTTGCGCCGCGTGATGGTTCACCACATCGGGGCGCACTTCGGCAAAAATATCGCGCAAGTTTTCACGATCGCGAATATCCGCATGATAAATCGTGACATTGGGATCGTCTTTGATAGCCGCGAGGTTTTCCATCGTGCCGGATGAAAAATCATCGACAATCGCCACGCGCCAACCTTTTCGTGTATATGTTTCGGCGATATGCGAACCGATGAAGCCCGCGCCGCCGGTCAATAAAATAGTAGACATGTTTCCTCCTTTGCGTTGCTTTTATTATCCGCAAAAGCGCGGACCGTGTCAAACGGAAACCGATTTTCTTTTGCCGAAAAAATCCCATAAATATTTTTGCGCATTGACGCGTCACGCATAACTTGCTACCATACGAATAGAACATATGTTCGGTTTGTTTGGGAAAGGATTTCGTGATTGATTTGTCCATTTTTGATTCTATGGACGCGCCGCTCTCGGAACGTCCGGAGGCTATCGCCGCGGCGTGTCCCGTCTATACTGACGCCGGCGATTGCGTGCGCGTATACTATCCGGACGGCGCCGAGGAAGATCTCGCCGTCACGCTGACGACCTGGCTGCGCCGCATGACCAAGCGCCAAGCCACCAGTCCGCGATTGTTACGCGGCGTATTTCAAAAACGCGCGTTGTACCGTCCGCTCGTGCTGCCGCCGACGGTGCTCGTGCCGCTGAAAGTGCGCCGCCCGAAATGTCCGCGCGATGCGACGATCGGTTACATCAATGTGCTTTGCGTGAAACAGGTGGAAAGCGGCGCCGACGCCCATGAAGCGTCCGTACTGTTGCACGGCGGCGCGCGCTTGACGGTGTATTGGCAACCTGCGACGGTGCGGCGCCATTTGGAAGAAGCGCTGGCGTTTTTACCGCAACCGGCCGCCCATCCGCTCTACCCCGTCGCCTTGCGTCTGGCCGAAGCGTTGCAGATTTTGTGTCGCCCGCAGGAAAAAGCGGAGCCGCCGCATTTTCCGCACTAAAAAAGACTGTCCGCGGACAGTCTTTTTTGTTTACGCGAGCGGCAATGTCGCTTTCTCGGCGCGTTCCGCCTGGATTTTTTCGTACACGGCGAGCAACTTGGCGGCGCCTTCGAGTTGCCGCGCCACGCGCGCCGGCGCCGTGCCGCCGTGCGTATCGCGCGCGGCAATGCACGCTTCGATCGAAATCGCGTCCAAAATATCCTCATCGAACGCCGGACTCCATGTTTTGAATTCCGAAAGCGTCAGATCGGTCAACACTTTATTGTTTTCAATGCAGTAATGCACCGCTTTGCCCACGATCGCGTGCGCTTCGCGGAACGGCACGCCGCGTTTGGCGAGGTAATCCGCCATGTCGGTCGCGTTGGAAAAATCGTCGTCCAACACGGCGCGCATCCGTTCCCGATTGACCTTCATTGAACGCAGCATATCGGCGTAGACGCGCAGCGCGAAGCCAAGCGTCGCGACCGTGTCAAACACGCCTTCCTTATCTTCCTGTAAGTCTTTATTGTACGCGAGCGGCAAGCCTTTCATGACCGTCGCCAGCGCAATGAAATGACCGTAAACACGGCCGGTTTTACCGCGCACGAGTTCACTCACGTCCGGATTTTTCTTTTGCGGCATAATGGATGAGCCGGTGGTAAACGCGTCGGAAAGTTCGATGAAACGATACTCGGACGACGCCCACAAAATGATTTCTTCCGAAAGGCGCGACAAATGCATCATGGCAATCGAGGCCATGGCGAGATATTCGAGCAAATAGTCGCGATCGCTGACCGCGTCCATGCTGTTGGCGTAGAGCGCTTTGAAACCGAGCGCGTCGCGGACCATTTCCGGCTGCGTCGGATACGTCGTGCCCGCGAGCGCGCCCGCGCCGAGCGGCATGATATCCGCGCTCTGCCAGCAACCTTCAAGCCGACGGAAATCGCGCGCCAGCATATGGAAGTACGCCATGAGATGTTGCGCGAGCAAAATGGGTTGCGCCCTTTGCAAATGCGTGTACCCCGGCAAGATGACGTCCTGGTATTCTGTCGCGACTTCTTTGAGCGTTTTCAGAAGCGCCAGCAGCGCCTCACCCGTTTCCACAATCGCGCGCCGCATGTACAAATGCATATCGAGCGCGACCTGATCGTTACGGCTGCGCGCGGTGTGCAAGCGTTTGCCCGCATCGCCGATCGCCTCCGTCAGCGCGCTTTCGATATTCATGTGAATATCTTCCAGACCGATCGAAAAAGTGAATTCGCCGTTTTCAATCGATGTTAAAATTTTCAACAGGCCGTCTTTGATTTGCGCCGCGTCGTCTTCACTGATGATCCCGTTCGCGGCAAGCATTTGCGCATGCGCGATCGAGCCTGCGATATCTTCGCGGTACAACTTTTTATCAAATGGAATCGAAGCGTTAAACGCTTCTACCTCCGGTGCCGTTTCTTCCTGAAAGCGGCCGCCCCACAATTTCATTTTTGCTCCTTTTGCTGCATCAGCGCGCGAATTTTGAGCGGCAAACCGAACAGGTTGATGAAACCTTCCGCGTCCGCCTGATTGTACACTTCGTCCGCGCCGAACGTGACGAATTCTTCACTGTAGAGGGAGTACGGCGATTTCGCGCCGTTGCTCATGATATTGCCCTTGTACAATTTCAAGCCGACTTCGCCCGTCACTGTTTTCTGCGTTTCCGTCACGAATGCCTGCAAGGCTTCGCGCAGCGGCGAATACCACATGCCGTCGTACACAAGTTCCGCATAGCGCACGTTCGCCTGTTCTTTGAAATGGTAGGTCGCGCGATCAAGGCAGAGGTATTCCAACTCGCGATGCGCGTAGAACAAAATCGCGCCGCCCGGATTTTCATACACGCCGCGCGACTTCATGCCGACGAGACGGTTTTCGACGATATCCGCGATGCCGATACCGTTGGCCGCGCCGATTTTATTTAACTCGGTGATCATTTCGACGGCCGAAAGTTCTTTGCCGTTCAGAGTTTTCGGCACGCCTTCCACAAAACCCAGCGTGATTTCCGTCACTTCGTCCGGCGCTTTGGTCGGATCGCAAGTCACCATGTACATATCATCATGCGGCGCGTTCGCCGGATTTTCCAAATCGGCGCCTTCATGCGATAAATGCCAAATGTTCCAGTCCATGCTGTACGGGTACGGCTGTTTCGGTTTCGCCGGATCGTCGCTCGCGTACATGTTGATCGGCACCTGATGTTGTTCCGCGTAAGCGATCGCGTCTTCCCGCGACTTAATATCCCACAAACGCCACGGCGCGATAATGGTGAGGTTCGGCGCGAGCGCTTTCACCGTCAATTCGAACCGTACCTGGTCGTTGCCTTTGCCCGTCGCGCCGTGCGCCACCGCGTCGGCGCCTTCCTGTTTGGCGATATCGACCAGCGCTTTGGCGATGATCGGCCGCGCGAAGGAAGTGCCGAGCAGGTATTTGCCTTCGTACACCGCGCCCGCTTGCAGCACCTTCCATACGTACTCTTCCAAAAATTCCTGACGCAGATCCAAAACAAACGCTTTCGACGCACCGCTTTTCAGCGCCTTTTTTTCAATGGCGTCAAAATTTTCCGGCTGGCCGAGATTGGCGCAGACCGCGATGACTTCGCATTGGTAATTTTCTTTCAACCAGGGAATGATCACCGATGTATCCAACCCGCCCGAATAGGCAAGCACTACTTTTTTTACGTCTGACATAGAACTTCCTCCTTTGGTTTGCGGTAAGAGCATTTGAAATATTGTTATAATTATACGTCACCATGAATAATATTTCAACCTTTTTATATTTGTCTGCATGCGTATTTTTATTCTATTGTATAATTGTATAATAGCAATAGAAAAGGAGATTTTATGCGCTTTATATTAGTGATTGCACTTATGCTGGGCGGTTGGTGGTGGTGGTCGGCTCCGCCTGACGATCCGGCGGCGCCATTCGGCACGCTCAAAGAGGGCGTGACGTCGACCGCCGACGCGATGCGGGATGCGGATCCGATCTCGTTCGGGCAGCAACTGTACGATCCGCACGCCGCCGTTGAGGGCATGATCGACCGATCGACTTTCGTGCCCGCCGAGGAAATTCCGACGACGCTGAAACAGGCGATCATCGCGACGGAAGACAAACGTTTTTACACTCACGGCGCCATTGATTTAATCGGCGTCGCGCGAGCGCTCGTCGCTAATTATCAGGCGGGTGAGACGCTGCAGGGCGGCAGTACGATTTCACAACAAACCGTGAAAAATTTGTTTCTCTCGCACGATCGCACGTGGTTGCGCAAGACGCAGGAGATGTTGCTCGCAAGCCGTCTGGAACGCGTGTACAGTAAGGAAGAAATTTTGGAGTTGTATTTAAATACCATTTACTACGGCGCCGGCGCGTACGGTTTGCAGGCGGCCGCGCTGACCTATTTCCATTGCGACGCTCGCGATCTTACGCCGGCGCAATGCACCGTTTTGGCCGGTTTACCGCAAGCGCCGAGCGCCTATAATCCGCTGGCCCATTTTGAAAACGCGAAGGCCCGCCAGCGCCAAGTGCTTGACGCGATGACCGAACAGGGCATGTTGAGCCCCGCGGAAGCGAAACTGTTGTACGCGGCGGATTTGCATCTCGCCGATGCGAC
>NZ_CABSTC010000058.1:0-7342 GCF_902480485.1 uncultured Negativicoccus sp.
GCAGCAGCAACAGTCCGGCTCCAAGCAAAACCAGCACTGGCTTGTATCTCTTGACAGTTTAAAAGATGCTCTCACCACCGCTCGCAAGCGGTAATGTTTTCTGTACTATTGTACTCATTGCCGGTTCTTTTGTCAATCGTCTTCCTGCTCGCGGGCAGCTTGGGAAGCGCCCATGGCGTGCGGTACCAGCCATATCCGTACGGGCAAAAAAGATGCCCCCGCCGGCGTCCAGGTGACAGTCACCGTGGTTTCGGTAGGAAACGTTCCGAGATGGATCGTATCCTGTACCGTATCGGTACCGATGGCGCGCTTTTGGTAATGACCCGCGAGCGATATCGGCCGCCAACGACCGTTGACTTCGATGGCCATATCGCCGGCATAGCCGCCTCCCTGCGGATTGAAAAAAAGATCTACCGGCCCCAATCCGATGAGAGGAATTTTAATGGTATACGTCATGCCGTAATTGCCGCATAGGGTCACTTCGCGTCCGGTGATTTCATCGCGCCCGCTGAGGTAGGAATCGCGGGTACCGTCGGCCAAATGAATGACACGCATGCCGTCACGATCCGGACGATACGGTGCCAGCTTGACTTCGCGCGCCGTAGCGGGAAAGGTGCCGCGGTCATGCGACGCATCCTGTTCTAAGGGCGGCAGGTACGCCAAGCGGTGCAAGGCGGTGCGCGAAGTACCGAGCATAGCGACCCGCACATTGACGGGAGCTGACGTTTCCAAGTCCAAAATGCCCGAAATCAATTCGCCCGGCTGTACGACAATCCGTTCTTCTTGGAGCAGCAGTTCGGGCCGCCCTTCCGTCAGGCGCAACACGCGCTGCGTCGCCGACGCAAAAAGTTCTTTACGCGATACTTCCCGACCGTGGCGAGTATAAAAGCTGTCCGGCGTACCGACTACTTCCCGCGTCACGCCGACCGCCGCTCCGGTGGTGTCAGAAAGCGCATACACCACCAATTGCATCGGTCGCGGGGATCCGTTGACATGGTAAAAGTACAGCCGTCCATGGCCGTCAATGGTCCCTTGGCAAAGCAGGCCTTCCTCCATGACATACTCCGGACTGTCGGAAAACACTAAAGTCTCACTGTTATCCCTGCGTGTCGCCGTCTGTTCTTCCCCCACATACGGCGCCTGCCAGGCGGACAGCTCCGCCTCGGGATACGCTTCCGCGTGACCGTTGGCGAGCGATGCGACCAGCATCCCACCGACGATATTGAGCCAATTCTTCCAGGTTTGCTTCATGATTCCCCCCTATCCTGAGCTTGGGCCCGCAAGACGTCCGCAAGATCCGACAATTTCCTGAATCGGTGATACAATCCTGATTTTGTCATTTTTTTGTCGGTATAGCCCGCAAGCTCCCGAAGCGGTACATCGGGATGCGCCAAACGCAGTTCCGCCGCTTCTTTCAAACGCGGCGGCAAGGTGTGCAACGACTGCACGCTGCGGATCAGTTCGATGTCACGCAGTTGCCGTACCGCGGCGTCTACCGTTTTTTGCAAATTGGCCGTCTCGCAATTGACCACGCGGTTGACCTGATTCCGCATATCTTTCAACACGCGGACATTTTCAAATTCCAGTAACGCCTGATCCGCGCCCATAATTTGCAACAGCCGCGCGACGCTTTCCCCCGTTTTGAGGTAAACGATGTAATCGTCTTTGCGTTCGACGATGCGCCCTTGCAGACGAAACGTTTTAAGCATGCTCACCAAGGTCGTCGCAAAGGCAATGGACTCCGTGACGAACTCCAAATGGTAATCGCCTTGCGGACGATTGACCGAACCGCCGCCCAAAAAAGCGCCGGCCAAGTAAGCGCGCCGGACTTCCCGGCCACGAAACATTTCATCGTCACGGATCTCGGTCACGGGCAACAATCCCAATTCTTCCAGGAAGCGTTGGCCGATCGGACCGGGTAAAATCGTCAATGTATAGACATTTTTCTTGCGCAATTTGTTGCCGCGGCGCACCATCACCTGCGGCACGATACCGCCCGTTGCTTTGACATAGGTCAGCATTTTGCGCGCCGTCGGATTATGATGTGTCACAAACCGAATGCCCGCGCCGCCGTTCCCCATGACGAGCGATCCTCCCATGCGCAATAAGGCGGTGAGTTCCGAGCGACGGGCTTCGACTTCCGTCGGCACTACCCGCGCCAATTCGTCTTTTACTTGTTCGGCAAAGGACATCGCCGCCTCCTTTCTGACGCTTATAAACTGCGATCAAAATAGTAATCCAATAATTGTGGATGAAGATCCGACTGCACCGCGTGCACCATATTCACAATCGCATCGGCGACCAGGTCCGGCGCATGGCTTACCGTCATGCCGTCCGCGATCAGTTTCGCGCGCACGACTTTGGCGCCCAGCGCCTGTACCGCTTCGGTATCGCAGACCACGGGATAGGATCCCATGGCCGCGTAACGTTCGAGCACTTCGCCGGCCGGCGCGTAATCGTTCACCAAAACGTAATCCGCCACTCCCGGCCCGATATGATCGATCAACGCCCGCAAATGGTCCGCCACCGTATAGCCGTCCGTTTCACCGGGTTGGGTCATCGCGTTGCAGATATAAATTTTGGTGGCATCGCTGCGCCGCAAGGCGGTCGCAATTTCCGGCACCAAAAGATTCGGTAAAATACTCGTGTAAAGGCTCCCCGGACCGAGCGTGATGACATCCGCCGCTTCGATCGCCGCCAAGGCCGCCGTCACCGCCTGCGGCATATCCGGTAAAATATGCAGCCGCTGAATGCGACCGCCGTACTCCGGAATTTCGGATTCACCGATTACGCAGACGCCGTCAGTCATCTCTGCGCGCAAACGCACCGGCTCGGTCGTCGCCGGTACCACTTCCCCGCGCACATTTAAAATTTCGCTCGCCGCTTCGAGCGCCAAAACGGGATCCTTATATTCTTCCATTAATGCCGCCAGGAAAAGATTGCCCAAACTGTGTCCGGCCAATTCCCCTGTGCCGCCGAAACGGTGTTGGAAGATGTATTCCATCTGACTTTCCTTGTCGGCCATGGCCACCAGGCAGTTACGCAGATCGCCCGGCGCGATAATATCCATTTCCTCGCGCAGGCGGCCCGATGAACCGCCGTCGTCGGCGACGGTCACGATCGCTGTCAAATGGGACGTTTTCGTTTTCAAACCGCGCAGCAGTTTCGAAAGGCCGGTACCGCCGCCGATGGAGACGATCGCCGGTCCCCGATCCCGCCGTGCGCGTTCCAACATCATCTGGCTGACTTTGCCGGAGCCTTCCGGCGCGATGCTCTGCAAAATGCGCTGCATCAAACGCTGGAACGAGAAAATCATCACCAGCGCGCCGACGATGATCAGGACCGCCCCGACGCCGGCGAGCAACGTGTAATTGTAACGTCCCGTCATCTCGTAAAGAACGCGGAACAAAAATTCTTCCAGCACACCGAAAACCTGGTAGTTAATAATGGTTGTCAGACCTAAGACCAAGAGCAAAAGTCCTACCGAAAAGAGTAGAACCCAACGTTTGATGCGCAGCCCCGGATAGAGCCAGCGCCATGCCGAATGCCACATAAGCTACTCCTTTGCCGGCGCGTAATCCTCGTGCACGTCATTTTTAAATAAATCGCGGTGTTCCGTTGATACACTGTAACCCGCTTCTTTGAAGTGGCGGGATAGTGCTTCGGCTACCCAAACGGAACGATGCATCCCGCCCGTGCAGCCGACGCCGATGACCCACTGCTGCTTGCCTTCCTGCTCATAGTGCGGCGTGAGAAAATCGACCAATTCCGTGAGTTTTTGCATGAATTCCTTGGTGACATCCCACTTGCCGATATACTCGCTCACCGCCGGTACCCGTCCCGACGAGTGTTTCAATTCATCCAGGTAAAAAGGATTCGGCAAGAAACGCACATCCAGCATCATATCCAAATCCAGCGGCGTGCCGAACTTAAATCCAAATGACACCACCGTAATATTGAATCCTTCCGCCGTACTGTAATTTTTAAACTGCTGCTGCAACAGACCCTTTAATCCCTGCAAAGAAAGTTCGCTCGTATCGATTACCGAGGCCGCTTGCTCCTTGATACCGCGTAAAAGCGCGCGCTCTTTTTGCAAGCCCTGCAAAATACGATCGCGCGGCGCCAGCGGGTGCGCCCGCCTGGTTTCCTTATAGCGGCGTACCAGCACATTGTCCGTCGCATCCAAAAAGAGCAGCCGGTAATGGTAACCGCCCGCCGCCAATTGTTGCAGCGCGTCCACGAGCGACGTGAAAAATTCACCGCCGCGAATATCGACAACCAGCGCCGCGTGCTGGACTTTCGGACCGCCTTCGCGACAGATTTCCGCGAATTTCGGAATCAGTACCGGCGGTAAATTGTCCACACAAAAGTACCCCATGTCCTCCAAAATTTGGAGTGCGCGAGACTTTCCCGCCCCGGACATGCCCGTCATAATAATCAGCTGAAAATCACCGGCCATCATTTGCCTCCAATACATATTTCGCGACTGTTTTCGCGACGCCGTCCTCATTGTTGCTTGGCGCAATATACCCCGCTACCGCTTTCAGTTCCGGCACGGCATTGGCGACCGCCACCGGCCAGCCGACCGCACGCAACAGATCGAAATCATTTTGCGCGTTGCCGAATCCCATCGTCTGTTTCATACTGATACCGTACCGAAGTCCCAGCTGCTCGACGGCGACCCCTTTGCTGACGTGAGGCGCCACCATTTCAAAGAACATCGGCGATGACTGTACAAAGTGCACCCGCCCGGCAAATTTTTCCCGCAATACCTTGGCTATGCGCGCTATTTTTTGCGGATCGGGTTCATTGATCAAAAGTTTCGTCGGCGCGGCCGCTAATGCATCCATTTCAGCACCGATCACTTTCGCTTCAATGCGGCAGTGTTTCTCGTAATCGTCAACGCGCCGGTCGCGAAAGCGCACCCACAGTTCATCATGCACATACGCATGTACGAACGCGTCCAACTCGCACGCCGTCGCCACGATTTCGCGCGCGGTGGCCAGCGGAATCGGCGCGTGATATAAAATTTCACCGGAAATGCATTTAGCGATCAAGCCGCCCGAATACGTGACCAGAGGCACATCGCCCAGCCCGAGTTCGGTCGCCAGTTGTCGCGCCGAGCAAAACATGCGCCCGGTCGCCACAACCACCCGCACGCCGGCTGCCAGCGCCTGCGTCAATATGTCATGTGTGTATGGCGAAATCGTCGTGTCGTCATGCAACAGCGTGCCGTCCATGTCGATCGCCAACATACGAATATTTGGATTCACTTCATCACCTCGAGTGTATTATAACACGGAGCGGCGTGTTCCATCTTTCGTTGCCCTTACTTGACAGTCTTTTAACGCGCTTTGGCATTTTTTTACAGCGAGTATTTTTGACAAAATCAGGTGTTGCCGACACATTTTCTGCGATCGTCGTTATACCTGCGCTTTGCTCCGGTGAACGATCGGCAAAATAGGATTGTAAATGGCGCAACAAAAAAAGCGGCCGAAGCCGCTTTTTATCATTAGAAAAGATAGGTCGCCTGGATGCGGAACGTATCATCGAGTTTTGCGCCCGCTTTATTTTTCGCATCGAAAACGTAGAACGCTTCCATGTACACGTTTTTCACCGGTACATATTTGAGGCTTGCCATCCAGCCTTCCGCGCCGCCATGTTTTCTATTGTAGTTCTGACGGAAATATTTCGGCG
Source organism: uncultured Negativicoccus sp. (assembly GCF_902480485.1). Lineage (NCBI taxonomy): Bacteria > Bacillati > Bacillota > Negativicutes > Veillonellales > Veillonellaceae > Negativicoccus > uncultured Negativicoccus sp. The sequence goes on from NZ_CABSTC010000058.1 coordinate 5,698, forward strand.
CATTTTTCGGATCGAATGTCCATTCCGCCATCATGTCGGCGAAGTAAGACGCGGTCGACTGGTCGCCATAAATCGATTCCAGCTGATGTTTTACTTGCGCCTGCGCGCCATCATAGATCGGGTTGCCCGTCGGTTTCCAGGAATCGTTTTGCAGGAAGTGCGCATCCGGTTTCTGCATGCCGCTCAGGTACGGACGCAGTACTTCCAATTTGTTTCCGCCGAAGTACGAACCGGCATCGCTGGAGAAGTAATCCAGACCGACCTGGAAGGAGTGCGGATACGCCGGGTGCGCGATACCGAAAGACGCGCCGGCGGTCCAGATTTTCGGTTTTTCGTTATTGACTATGTCTTTCGCGTTATTCAAAATGTAGTCGCCGTGGATATTGACGAACGGATGCGGCCAAACGGAAAGACCCACGCCGTACACTTTAACGACTTCACCGGTTTTGCTGCTCGGTTGTAAGTGCCAAGCGGTAAAGTCGACCTTACGCTGCTGATGATAGGCGTATTCGACGAATAACGATTCCGGTGTAAACGCCGAATGATCCTCGCGACTCTGAATGCCGTAAGCGACGAGCATCGGGTGAACGAACGGCATGTCCAGACTCTGTACATGACCGTAGGAAATTTTAACATGACTGCCCTTTGTCGGGTTGCCCAAAGTCAGGCCGACACCGCTGAACGCATCATTGTAGAAAATACCGGTTACGCCCAAGTCCGCGCGGTATTTACCGAAAACAAGCGAGCCTTTATCGAAATGATGCTGCGCAAAAAGATATTTGACCTCCAGATTATCATAGTTATTGTGGTCTTTAAATCCGGCATACCCCGCGTCCGTGTACGGTTCGCCGTTAAGAGCGTGCGTCGATTCCAAAACCGTGGTTACCGTGGTTCGTGGGCTGACGCTGGCAGCTAATTTAATATCGGCTTTTGCTTCGACGCGGTCATCACCGCTGCCGTAACCGTCACGAATATCCGAATCGCCGGTCTGATAGGACAAACGAACCGCGCCGCTGATTTTCACATTGTCGACGCGGTCTTCCAGCGCGCTGACACGAACACCCAGACTGCTGAGTTCATTCGCGAACTCCGCTTCGAGTTGTTGCAACTGTTGTTGCTGTTCCGCATTCATCCGGTCTTCTCTGACCATTGCACGAGCAACCAGTTGCGCCATTTCGTAACGGGTAATCGCCTTTTCTCCCCGAAACGTCTGATCGGGATATCCCTCGATGATCCCTTCGGCAGCCAGCTGCTGCACCGCTTGGTACGCCCAATCCTGCGGCGTTACATCACTGAACGGTTGCGCGGCCTGCGCGCTTACCATACCCGCCAACGCGAGCAATAATGTTGCGGATTTTAATTTCATAAATAAACTCCTCTACTTTGTATTCTCAATTAGGTGCTTGAAAGTCTAACATTATTTGATAAATTTATGAATTCATCTCGTTTATTATAAAAAAAACAGCCCGATACGTCAAGACTTAAATTTATTTTTGGTGCACCACAGAAATGCATACTACTTACTGTATAAGAAACTTCTTCCGAAATCTCCCGGCCGCATGACTGACGGTATTCTGTAAAGTTTTTGAATACTCGTCTTTGGGGTTGAATCAATTTTAAGTAGAATACGATATTTGGCGCGGAC